>DASYOM010000191.1:0-3756 GCA_036007765.1 Chitinophagaceae bacterium
TATTAGTAGTATAATCAACATAGAATTTTCCGTCAGTTTTATAATTAGGACTGAATACAATTCCTAAAAATCCTTCTTCACTATTTGTATAAGAAGAAATTTTTGACGAAATATCAAGGAAAGGTGTTGGGTGTAAAGTACTGTCGGCATCAATAATGCGGATTATTCCGATGCGTTCCGCCACAAAAAGCCTGTCATCGCCACAATTCTTAAGGTCTATAGGCAACGTGAATCCACTTACGATAGGATTAGCTGCAAGCTTTTGTGCAACTATTTTTTGAGAAATTATAAGCAAAGTAAAACAGAAACAGAAATAGTGTAAAGTGTTCTTCATAACTAGGTTTTAATTACAAGAAATTGCGCAAATACTCTGCCACTAAAAATCATCTTTTATAAAAAAGCTTTTAAATAATGTGCAAAATATATTACAAGATATCCCTCAACCACTCTTAAAAGGAAAGAGCTCTGCATCATTATCAAAAAGTAATTAGCGAATAAAAAAAGCAACCGTAAAACGATTGCTTTCTTAAAAAAAACTACAAACCTGTAAGCCGGATTCTGTATCGCATTTCCTTCGACAAGCTCAGGATAACGCGAGGTTATCATTTATCTTGCTGTTACATTACTGCAACAATCCTGCTGCCTACCCTTCCCGGTATTCCGCAAATGCGAAAATATAAACGAGCAGCTTATTTTGCCTGCAAAATAAATCATTTGCAGGCAAACCAGGATATACGTGGCATTACAGCACACAAGGTTTACCCATTGTAATAATTACTTACTACCATCGTGAGCTCTTACCTCACGTTTTCACCCTTATTCGCCAAAGGCGAACGGTAATTTTCTGTGGCACTATCTTCCCCAAGTCAATTCGGGACCGGCCATTAACCGGTGTGTTGCTCTATGCTGTCCGGACTTTCCTCCCCAATCCTTCGACAAGCTCAGGATGGAGCGATAACCCGGTTTGTAGCATTGTAAAGATATGAAATGCAGAAGAGAGCTAGTATTGAAAAAATATTTCAGTAGCTCCAAAACCATAATTGGAATGATACTGGTTTACAAAACTTTTTACTTCATGTTTGGATTTTAATATCTCATGAATTTCATCCCTTAGTTTACCCGTTCCAATACCATGCACAACAATAAAATTAGGTTGATGATGAGCAATTGCAAGATTGAGATATTTTTCAAAGACGCTTAACTGTATTGAAAGGATTTCAAAATTGCCAAGGCCCTTCCAGTCATCAGATAATTTTTCAATATGCAGGTCAATCATTGATCTTGCCGGCTCAAGGTTTTGTCTTGCCTTCGATGCATCATAAAGCTGCCCGAAAGTGTTGGTGTATTCGGGAATTATTTCATCAACTTTATCAGGATAATTTTCAAAAAGTTTAAATGAAAAAGTGGGCTCGTTTTTCATTTTTATTTCTTCTATTTTTTGAAAGAGTTGCTTTGCTTTTATTTTTAAAGAGCTTTCAAAATGTGCTGCTTTTTTCTTGTGGGCATTCACGAGTGAAAAATCAAATTCAAATTTCGGCGCATCGTTCATGTCTTCAAAAGGCACATCATGCAGGTAAAAATCGTTGAAAGAATATAGCGTGTTTTCAAGCTTAAAATCTTCCGCTCCCAGGAAGTGCAGGCGATACGTGAAATTATATGGTTCGCCTGTTTGATTGATAAGATAAATTTTAAAACCCTCTACTACATCATCATCAAAAACATCTTTATCGAATACCGGTAAAAAAGAAACCCATACACCATCGCTTACTTTGTATTTAGAATTTGCTTTTTCTTTTTTTATATCGTCAATATATATTTTTTCTTTCTTCTTTTGAGTCCATGATTTCTCAGAAAATCTTTTAAAGTAGGGAAAGTCTATCTGGTCCATATACACCGGGAACCGAACGCCTTCTACATCAATCAATACCATTTTATCATTAATAATATCTACTACTTCTCCTTCTTCATTCGAATGAAGAATTAAAACTTTATCACCAAGCTGGTATTTCATTAAGCAAAGATAGAGTGTTGTGTTTTCAACATTATCACATTAGAATTATTCTTTTTTCAAAAACTTCTTCGCTTTTTTCCAATACAGGGAATACGATGAATAATAACCTTCTACTTCAGGAAACATCCAATCCCTCTCATCTTTAATACCCGGATAATGTATAAAGGCAGGGTGCTCTTTTGAAATAATATTTTTATTAATAGCCTTCTTTGTTTTATACAGCTTTGAAATATCATTTACTTCCCCGGTGTAGATTGAAATATTTTTTATATTTTTTGAAAGCTTCAAAACAAAGTCAGTTACTTTATTACTTACAGGGTAGTTTTTAAAATGAGAAGGCTCTAATAATAATACCCTGTTTACATCTTCAGCTTTTCGCCACAGAGGATCAAGGTTATAAGAATTGTATATAAGCGTTGGTTTACCCGTATCTATATTTAAAGCCTGGTAAGCCGGAAATTTTGTTTGCGGAGAAATACGTATAGTTTTTTTCAATACTTCCGGTATATTCATTTTCACCAGTTCGGCGTAAGGCTTATCTAAAATGGTATCTTTCTGTTTGCTATGCGTGTAACGGTTTACGTTAGCCTGGTTGCAGAAATATTTTTTCCATGAAAAGGCTCCTGAAATCCATTGCCAGTTACAGGTGTTGCTGGCAATATCTCCATCCATCAAATGATAATAAAGCCAGCGGGAAGGTTGAAGCCAATATACTTTACCCACATTGCACGTAACAGAAGCGGTATACATGCGCACGTGGTTATGCATATAGCCGGTTTTATAAAGTTGTTTTATAAGATTATCCAGCGACCTAATACCTGTTGCGGCATTATAAACAGCAGCAGGCATTTGTTTATGAACTGCACCTTGCTGCGGGTATTTAATATCATCCATTATTTTATCTCCCAGCGACTGATGTACTCTTTGAAAATAATCCCGCCATGCCAGCTCCTGCAAAAATTTAGAAACACGATAAGATTTTAAATCCTTTTCCAAAACAAATTGCATAACCTGCTTTGTGCTGATAACACCACGGGCAATATAAGGTGACAAATAAGAAACTGATCCATCTATAAAGTTCCTGCTGCCGGCATAATTTCCAGGCTGAATGTTATGAAGTCTTTCAATAATTTCTGAATACTTCCACGGAAAGTCAATTTTACTTTTCATGTCCTTATTAACAAAGGCATGTATGTTTTGTTTACAATAAAATGCGGGTATTAATGCATTTTATCATGCTCTACACCACATCCAGCTGGCCCAACTTACTATGATGCCTGCTATAAAGGAAAAATATAACAAGCCCTATAATAAGCCAGATGAGGAATCGTAACCAATTCGTATAGCCTAATTCCGTCATCAGATAAAAACAACTTGCCAGGCCGAGCACGGGAATTAGAGAAAGTTTTTTTATAAAAGATGCAATGGTTAATGCTGTCGCAAGGATGATGAATAAAAAGAACGGCAGCTTATCGCGGAACACTTCCCAGCCTGCACTGAAATCAAACAGGCCAAGAAAATTTTTCCAAAAGATAATTACTCCGACAAGAAATAAAACAGGAACGATAAATTGTGAACTCATGTAAGGTATTTTAAATTTCGCCACGCCTTCGCCTGCTTCTCTTGCAGGCAACAACAATACACCACCACATACAAGCACAAACGCAAATAAAGTTCCAATGCTGGTAAGGTCTGTTACTTCGGTAAGGTTTAAAAACAATGCAGGCACAGCCACCACAAAACCG
>DASYOM010000192.1:0-14083 GCA_036007765.1 Chitinophagaceae bacterium
CGTAGATGATGGTACGATAAGAATTGCAAAACCCATTATTGCAAAGAGCGAAGTTTTGCAGGTTAATTATGGTTCGTCAGTTTTAGAATTTGAAGCGGAGATAGATGCGCGTTATCAATTTAAAAGTGTCAATGCGGAATCATGGGATTATAGTAACCAGGAATTATTTAAAGCTGATGTATCATCATCCGGCTTTGCTGAGCAGGGAAATTTATCAGCAAGTGATATTGCAGATGCCGTAAGCCCTGATCAATTTGACATGCATCACAGCGGTCATAAATTAGAACAGGAACTACAGGATTGGGTAGATGGAATTATGGTGCGCAGCAGGCTTGCGAAAATAAGAGGGCGCACAAAGTTTACAGGCTTTGCAGCGATAAAGCCCGGTGATACGGTAAAGCTTTCCGGTGTGGGAGAGCGCTTTAACGGTAAAGCTTTTGTAACTGCCGTGAGGCAGGATATCGGGAACGGTACGTGGGAAACACAGGTTCAATTTGGGCTTGACCCACGGCGCTACGCTTTTATTCATAATGATATGAATGATGCTCCTTCTGCAGGATTAGTAGGAGGCATAAGTGGTTTGCAAATAGGAAAGGTGGTGCAATTAGAAAATGACCCCGACGGCGAGAACCGGATTCTTGTGCGTGTGCCCGTGATAGATAGTAATGCCCAGGGAATATGGACCCGTGTTGCAAGCCTGGATGCCGGTGATGATCGCGGCGCATTTTTTATGCCTGAAATTGACGATGAAGTAATAGTTGGTTTTATCAATGATGATCCCCGGGATGCGGTTGTTCTTGGCATGTTGCATAGCAGTAACAAGCCGGCACCCATTACTCCCCAGGATGCAAATAATGAAAAAGGTTTTACCACGCGCAGTAAGATGCACCTCAGCTTTAATGATGAAACGAAGACTATCGTGATTGATACACCGGCGGGAAATAGTATTACAATAGACGAGCAAGGCATGAAAATAGAGATCAAAGACCAAAGTCAAAACAAGATCACCATGGAAACTTCGGGAATAACATTGGAAAGCCCTGCAAATATTGATATTAAAGCAGGTGCAGTATTAACCTTAGCAGGCGGTGTTTCGCTCGCAATAAGCGGGCCTTCACTTTCGGTAAAAGCCGATGCGGATGTAAGCATTCAGGGCGCAGTTGCAAAGCTCACTTCATCAGGTATAACGGAGATAAGCGGGTCTGTTGTTAAGATTAATTAGGTGGATTGGAACGATGAGTGATGAATGACGAATTAAGTATTAAGAATCAAGTAACAAGTATCAAAATCAAATTATGCCCTCAGCAGCACGACTAACAGATATGCACACCTGCCCACTTGCAACACCAAATCCACATGTGGGAGGGCCAATAACCGGTCCCTGCGTTCCTACGGTTTTGATTGGAGGATTACCTGCAGCGGTTGTTGCTGATATATGTGTATGTGCAGGGCCTCCGGATTCAATTGTTATGGGGTCAACATCTGTTATTATTGGAGGAAGACCTGCCGCAAGGCAAGGGGATTTAACTGCGCACGGGGGAGTAATTGTTGGAGGATTACCTACAGTACAAATTGGTGGTTAAAAAATGAAAATATGGATACGTCATTTAACTCATTTCTTGGAACAGGTTGGGCATTTCCTCCTGAATTTGATCTTGAGGCACGCACCGTGGAAATGGTAAGCGATTATAAAGACATAGAACAAAGCTTAAATATCCTGCTCTCCACGAGCCTTGGAGAGCGTGTAATGCAGCCTGATTATGGATGCAATCTTACTAACTATATGTTCGAATCGCTCAACAGTACTTTAATAGGAATTATAAAGCACCATGTTGAAAATGCAATCCTGTATTACGAGCCCCGCATTGTTGCCGAAAATGTAGATGTAACCGCCGCGGATTCATTCGATCTTATTGAAGGAAAGTTTACCATTACTGTAGAATACTCAATTCCTCAAACCAATTCGCGGTTTAATTATGTGTATGATTATTATTTGAACGAAGCATCAAGGCCCGTTTAAAATGATTTAAAAAATATTGGGAATTATAAATAGTTACTAATTAGTATGTACGACTGTGAATGCCTCATCCATCCATTTCAAAATGATCCCGGCACAAGCCAGAGCCAGCGGGTAATGAATGAGCTATTGTCAGGCGCCGCAAAAATTGATGCAAGAACTCTTGCGGATCTTCTCAACTACTTTGTACAGTTATCGCGCCATATTAATTACTATGATGCGGAATTAAATATAAGCGATTGGCAGCCTTTTTTTAGAAACAGCATTCCTTTCACGCTCGCCTCCATTATTAAAAATCAGTCGGCAGATATAGAAAATAACTTCACTTATTATAACTCCCTCTTTGAAAAAAAGCCTTCTCCCAGCGGGGTGCAATTACATGCTTATTTTATTTTCTATCGTTTCATTAATAAAATAAATAACTGGCACCTGGCAGTAAAAGACAGTGGCCTACCTATCGAAAGCTTTCTTGAAATTTTAATAAAAGATAAACTGCAGCAGCCGGTAAAATCTTTCGTTGGCTATGCCAATGCAGCAGTAAAATTTTATGGAATAAAAAAAATCGATTTTTCAAAACTGTATGATAATGAAGTATGGAATATTGAGGTAACCGACTTATACATTATTGACAATAGTTTTAAAACCGGCACGAACAGTAAGTTTAAACAACTCAATAATCTTTACCGGCAGTTCATAGCAATCATGCCTCCTTTTTTTGATGCTATAAAAATTATTTCTGCAGAAGCGGAAAACAATTTAGAGCAGAGCCTTCTTCCATTGAAAGAAGAATTACAAAAGAAGCATCCACCACACCTTGGTTTATTATTTGCATTTTTAAACATCTTCCGTTATCTGCAGGATGATCTTAATGGCTATACCCGTAAGCATCTTGATTTTTTTTATAAAGATGTGTTACAGATAAAATCCCGTGATGCAATTGCAGATAAAGCTCACATCATTTTTGAAATTCAAAAGCAGCTTCAAAAATATTTGATCAAAAAAGGAATTCTTGTAAAAGATGGCAAGGACAATAACAAGCAGGAAATACTTTTTTCTTTGGACGATGAAATAGTTGTAAATAAAACGAAGATCATTGAAACACGAACATTATTTCTAAATAGCCAAAGTGCTTTTGCACAATCTTATGTAGAAGGTGTTTACATCGCCAACGATGCAACCAAAGCCGATGGAATAGATAAGGATTTTAAAGATAAGCAGCCCAAAAATTTTCCAACACTTGGAGCAAAACTTAGCAAATACAGCGATCCTGAGACAAATACTATCAGGCCTTATGCAAATGCAAGATTGGGCTTTATACTTGGTTCACCGGTTTTGTATTTAAAAGAAGGGACACGAACGGTTGACATTACACTGGCTTGCCAGCTTAAAGATTCCATATGCGCAGACATCGGTAGTGAAATTATAGAAGCATCAAAAAATTGCTGTGATGATGCTGCCGGCACTGGCACAACAAATGATAAAAATCAATACCCGGATTTTTTAAATGCAGAAGAAATTTTCTCCCAGGTACAGGCCGATATTCAGAAAAAATTTATTTACCTGGGTGAAGAAGTTTTTAAGCGGGCAATTGCCAAAGGATTTGATAAAGATTTTATACAACAAATCCGTGAAAATTTTTTAATAGCAGAGCAGGAATTTGTTCCATGCTATTGTGATGTTCACACTTATAAAACCGAAGGCTCTGTCTTTTCAAATGATTGGAATGCATTTATAAATCCTATTGTTACAGATATTAACAGGAGAAAATTGTTAGATGAAATTTTTAAGCCTGAAACAGTATTAAATGTTCTTTTTAGCGGTGAAAAAAATTGGATTGAACCGGCAGTCACTAATATCACGATAGGCAATTTATTTTCAAATACTTTTATTTTGACTATCAGCGCCACAATAAATCCTGAGCAACCCTCAATTATTTATTACGATAAAGAAAAACTAAAAGAAGATTTCGATACTACGCAGCCACTTGTAAAAATTGAATTGAATGATCGTTTGAAAATTCAATGGGCGATCATTCCACAATTACCAAATCAGGATAGGATAGCCGGGTGCTGCGACCAGGATGAAAGGTGCTGCCTTCTTAAAAATGATAATAAGCCCCCGCAAATAATTTCTTTTTATTATTTTTTTAGAAATATTGAGGTATTAAAAAACATTGGAACTGATAATACCAGGATTGATGTGCAGGTATGCGGGCTTAAAAATTTTATTGTGCAGAACGATGAAAGCTTACAAGATGTGAATGGCCCTGTTTATCCTTTTGGCACAAGGCCTGTTATTCGCAACTTCGATATTTATACTTTGCCTATTGTACATGACACGTCAAATTCGGGCCCGACCTTTTATATAGGGTCAAAGGAAATTTTTTGTAAAAAATGGGTGAGTGTGCGTATAAATCTTAATTGGAAAGACAAGCCAAATGATTTCAGGGAATATTATAAAGGATATGTTGTAGAAGATCCTTCGGCTACGCCACAGGTTTTTGGATTAGACCAGGATAAGTTTTTAATAAAAATATCTTCCCTGATAGATGGGATATGGAATGAAGAGCTGGGTTTTCGAAAATTATTTGATGCGGTACCGCCTGATTCGCTTCCATTATTACCACCAAATACATTTGCATGTGATCACGAAGATATTTTTTCGCAGGGAATACTAATTTTTGCTTCTGATTTTGGATTTTCAGGCCGGCAATTTTGTATATCAGACCCTGATTTTGAAAAATTAGCTGTTAGCACAAGGAATGGGTTTATAAAAATTAATTTAAGAGATCAGGATTTTCTTCACAAGGATTATGCTTTTGTTCTAAGCCGGCAGATGATGGCCCTGGGGCGTTATCCGGATGCGCTGCTCGAAGGTGCAGTTTATAAAGTAGATGGCAATACAGTTATTGTTTTCAGAAGCACCGGTAAAACGATTGTTGAATTAAAAGATGATATTAACGACACAAAAGATAAAGCTCAACTTTCTAAAAATAAGGCGGATGAATTAAATACAGCTTTTGACAATGCAATAGACCTGGCTTCTGCTCCTCCATTGGACAGTATTGATGATGGTGAGAGAGACACTCTTTTCCCACTTGTTATATCTAATAATACTTTGGCTGATGATACCCTTCAACAGGCTTTAGAAACACAAAGCAAGCTAGGTGATCTTCAGGCATTACTTAATATTTTCGATGTTTTCACTGGTGAAATTGTTAAGCCGTTAACTGTATTAATCCCCAACGAACCATGGACCCCCATCATAGGCAACATGTCCCTCGATTACACTGCTACAGCAACTCTTGAAGATATTGATCTCATTCATCTTTACCCTTACACCGGAACTTATAGGCATGAAGAAATAAAATTACAGCCCACTCTTCTTCCAACCTTTTGTGATGAAGGGACGTTGTTTCTTGGCTTGAAAAATTTAATTCCGGGAAATAGTTTAAATATACTTTTTCAAATAGCTGAAGCAACTTCTGATTCTGAATCACAAAAGGAAGATGTTCAGTGGCATTACCTTGATAGCAATGTGTGGAAGCCATTGCGTAAAGGATTTGAAGTATTGGATGATGCCAGTGAAAACCTTACTACCTCTGGTATTGTAAAATTTGCCATGCCGGCAAACATGACAAAGGATAATACCATTATGCCGAAAGCCTTGCATTGGATAAAAGCTTCCATTCCGCAAAACAGCAAGGCGGTAAGTGAAACCACTGGTATTTATCCGCAGGCAATTCGTGTAACATTTACTAACGATGCTGCAAATGATAAGCTGCGTTTATCCCAACCGTTAGCTGCCGGAAGTATTTCAAAATTAAATGTCGCTGATGCATTTGTAAAAAGTGTACAACAACCATACGATACTTTCGATGGTAGTATTCCGGAAATAGAACAGCAATTTTATGTAAGGGTAAGCGAGGGATTGCGCCATAAAGGAAGAGCCATTCAAAAATTTGATTACGAGCGATTGGCACTTGAAGCTTTTCCACAATTATTTAAAGCCAAATGTATCAACCATAGTTTTGCATTGGATGCACATTTGTATAAAAACGATTTTCCTTATGCGCCGGGTTATATAATTCTTGCGGTAATTCCTGATCTGTATAAACTAAAAGCCGGAAACTCATTTGAGCCGAAAGTTCCTGTTAGTATCATTGAGAAAATTGAAACATACATCCGTAAACGCACTTCACCATTCGTACGCTTCCGTGCGATGAACCCACGCTACGAAAAAATTAATTTTTGCCTTCGCGTAAAATTACTGGAAGGAAAAGATGAAAATTATTACCGTGAAAAATTGAAGCAGGATTTAAAAGAGTTGCTGGCTCCCTGGGCGGTCGGGAAATACGACAAGCTCACATTTGGTCAATGTGTTTACCGCTCAGACATTATACGCTTCCTGGAGAATACAGATTATGTTGATTTTATTAATGACTTCAGAATGGGGAAAGAAAATCAAATTCCTGTGGACACCTCCTCAAAAATATGCCCTGATACACCCCGTTCAATTATGATCGCCGGGGATATTGAAATATATATTGATCAGCCGGATTGTGAAGATTGGAAAATTTGTCGCGATCCAAATCAAAATAAGATAGACTGTTGCACGACACCTTTAATTCCTGTTGTTGACTATTGCATAGACAAAAATAATATGATTGGATAAGTATGGCAGATGAATCAACAAATAAAACAATTAGTTCAACCGATTCCGGTTTCCCCGGTTATTTGGATTTTGATAAACTACGAAGTGAATCAATTGCATACCTGGGAAATCTGTCTGGGAAAATATGGACCGATCACAATGTGCACGATCCGGGAATTACCATTTTAGAAGTGCTTATCTATGCTGTGCTTGACTTAGGCTATCGCACCAATCTTCCCGCTGTTGATTTATTTACGAGAGCTCCCGAAGATAGATCCAAAGACAATAATTTTTTTACACCTGCGCAAATCCTGGCTAATAATCCTCTTACAATAACTGATTATAGAAAACTGCTTATAGATATTAACGGGGTAAAGAATGCATGGCTTGAAATAGAAGATAAATTGCCAGCAGATTTTTGCATAAGAGAAAATACTATACCAGGCACAGTTGGAAATCTTCAGGAAGATCCCTGCGAATGTGATTATTTAAATGGCCTTTATCATGTATATATTGAACTTGAAAAAGATTTTGATTTAAATGATAACACACAGGCGCAAACCTACAATGATATCATTGATAAAGTAAAATGCGCACTAATGTCGCATCGCAATCTATGCGAAGATTTTATTGATATAAAAATTTTATGCAGACTGAAAATAGGATTGTGTGCAGATATTGAATTGGAGCCAGATGCAGATGGTGCAAATGTTTATTTAAATATGCTTGAAGCGTTGCGGGAATTTTTTTCTCCTTCTCCAAAGTTTTACACATTGCCGCAACTGCTTGATAAAGATAAAACGATAGATGAAATTTTTGCAGGCCGGCCTTATAATATAAAGGAAAGCTTTGGCTTTGTTGATACAGATGAATTCGAAAAAATTACTCTTAGAAAAAAGATTCATCTCTCTGACGTTTATCATACTTTGTTTGATATTGCCGGAGTTAAAAATGTTCGCAATCTTGCCTGGCAACTATGCAGCGGGACTGATCCTTTACCCGATATTACGAAATGGGAACTTCATCTTCCCGAAAATTTTATTCCTGAATTTGATGTAAAATGTTCTGGATTCCAATTCTTCAAATATGGGATGAAATTGAAATTGGATCTTTCAAATTCAGATTCAATTTTTGCAATGAATTTTTCGGCAAATGGAAAAATTCTTTACCATCAACCATCGCCCTATCTTGATACTGAAATACCGCAGGGAGTTTATCGTACTGATCTTGCTGATTATTATTCTATTCAGAATGAATTCCCTCATGTATATGGAATTAAAAAAGGCGATTTGGCAAGCAATGCTTCAGACAAGCGAAAAGCGCAGGCCCTGCAACTACAGGGTTTCCTTTTGTTTTTTGATCAGTTGCTTGCAAATTATCTGACCCAATTAAAAAATGTACGTTCGTTGTTTGCATTGTCTTCTTCTGAAAATGAAGATGATAGCCACACCTATTTTACCAATGAACTTACCAATGTCCCACAATTGGAGAAGCTACTTCGGTTTAATACAGGTACGGATGGAACAGGAACTTTGGGAAGCGAAGGAAGTATTCTTGCCTATCCTACAAATAGGAAAAATTTAGAGGAATTAATTGCTTCAGGCAAAATAAAAAATACGGACCTCGACAGAAGATGCAATGATGTAAACAAAGACGATTTCCCTGAATATAAATTTTGTTATGCCGCCGTTCGTGACCAGGTCGAAAATCAATTGAGAGATGATTTATTAAACGGAGATTTCGATCCTGTAATTATATCGAATTACAATGATTGTTACTTCTTTTATTGCTTTACATCGTCAACGGATTTTGCTTTAATAAGCAAGCGATATTATACAAATGAAAAAGAAGCACAGACCGCGGCTGCTTCCATAAAATATTTAGGAACATTTGCGGAAAATTACCGGTCATTTTTAATTGATGATTGTATTTCCGACAATGAATATTTTTCATTTGACATTGAATTAAATATCAATGCTTATGCGAAATACCTACAATTAATCGGGGAGGATGCCACACTCTACAATACCCGCAGGCAGGGATTTCTCAATCATCTTCTTTCGAGATTTGCAGAGCAGTTCACCGACTATGCCCTTATTACTTCAGGTTTTTTAACAACAGAGCAACTCCAAAAAGCACAGATCGACGCAGAAGAAAAATTTCTTGCAAAGTATGATGACCTCAGCAGCAATCGCGGTAAAGCGTATGACTATTTATGCAATGGCTGGAACAACGAAAATATTTCGGGTTTTGAAAAACGTTTCAAGGCGCTGAGTGGCATTGAAAATTGGAGGAAGCATTACCTCTGCAATTTTGTGGTTGAAAAAGCAGATGAAATATATCATTTGTCTATTTCACTTTTCGGAAGGCAATTTATCGTAGAGAATAAATTAGCTACTTATGAAGCGGGCTCTTCTTCTTTAAATTCTGTATATAAAAAATTAGGTAATCAACCGCATTTCGAAGTTGAATACAAAGATCATGAACAGAAATGGAGTGTTTTTTTAAGAGATGATTTTGAAAATAAATATGGGGATCCAAAATTATTTGAAAAAAAAGAAGATGCTGAATCCTACAGCAATACATTGCAATCTGTATTATCATTCAAGCCCTCCATTAATGAAAATATTTTTGTCAGTAAGTATATTTATAAAATTCTTTTTAAAACATATAATGATGAAGTAATTGAAGAAAGCAAAGAAAAATTCACCACCGTGGAAGATGCTCAAAAATATTTTAGAAAAATATCTTCCAAAGTGACCAACTGGCTTAATGATTCAAAAGAATTTTCGAAAATTAAAAAAGGTTTGAAATTAGAGAAGCTGATTCCTGTGAATACCCAAAATGATTCGGTTGTTTATATTGATAAAGATAAATTTGAATTCAAGCCGATAGATGTAATACAGCTTGACAGTGTCAAAAAGAAATTTGCATTGCTCAACGATCAAAAAACAATTCAGTTTGATTCATTAATAAATTATGATACCGTAAAATTTGCTGAAACGGGTTTCAAAGATCTTTTGATTTTGCTGACTTCATCCAATAACTATTTCGCAGAATCAGATAAACAGGGAAATCAATTTAAAATTATTATTAAAAATGTTGATAATAATGCGGCAGTTTACTTTCAATCTTTCAATACCAAAGAAGAAGCAGAAAATAAAATAGAAGAAATTTTAAATGAAATAACTGCCCAAACCTATAGGCTTTCTATCTCTGATCCTTTTCCCGATAATTGGGAATTTAAGTACCAACTGACTGATCCGGGGGGCGAGGGAATTGGATTTGCAACCAAAGCAAATTATAGATCTGAACAGAATGCAAAAGAAGCTGCCGTGCAATTTTATGGCAACATTGCAGCCTTAAAAATAAAGCAGGTACAAAATGAAATGCAATTGGTTTCGGATGATAAAAATAAAATTGTTGCACATGCCGTTTTGCCCCAGGAACAGCTTGCTGGAAAGACTGCAGCAGCAAAACAACTTTTGCAATATCATAAGGATTTATCTTTCGCAATAAATGATCCATCCAAAGAAATTATTAATGCTTCCTTAGCAGCCGGCAAGGATAGTAATGGTGACCAATATATTTATAAACTTGTTGATAAAGATAATCTCCTGGCAAGATTTCCTACACCTTTGGATACAAAATCTAAGGCCCTTGATTATAAAAATGATTTAGTTAATAAGGTGACCTCTGGATATAATTACATTGGTATCGCTTTCGGTTGGGATATTATTGATGACAGAAAAGATGCAGTAACAAATGCAATATGGTATCATTATCTTATTAAATGCAACAACATTTTTTATAAAACGGGAACAGGTCAGGGGAAGCAATTGGTTTTGTTTGCAAGCATAAAAGGATATACCACCAAAGAAGATGCAATGCAGGCGTTTCTGGACGATTATCTCATAGTATTGAGAACCGCTCATCTCGATACAAACTATGGAGTAAATAAAGCAATTAGCCTGGCCGAAATTTTAATTCATGAAAATGATAACTGCTCAGAAAATCAAAGCACCGTCTTTGTGCCGGTGGAAACAATCTATGAATATGGGGGCGATCCTATTGTTATAATTAAAGAAATAATCCTTCTGGCAAAAAGCTATCCCATACTTTACATATCAAAAGGAAGATATAGATTTATTCTTTTCAACAAAGAAAACGAAGTGTATGACTGGCGCAGCATGCAATGGTATGTAACACCGCAGGAAGCAATGCAAAATTTTCTTTTTTTCCTCTCGTTATTAAATTACTCTGGTAATTTTTACATCGAAAAAGATGAAACGGATTGCAGGTATCAAATTTACATTCGTGAGGTTCTTGCCATAAGCTCACACGCATTTTCGACACCTTCTGATGCGTGGGGGATTAATGGTGTTGAAAAATTTATTTGTATTGCTCAATCGAATAATGGATTCCATAATTATTTAAACAGGAACAATTGCAGCTATAGTTTTTATGTTGCCTGTGGCAACACCGGCCTTATACATCCCTGTAAATATGAAACGCCGCAGCGGCGCGACAAGATTCTAAATAAGTTATACCAGGCTGCTTCATTTAATTTCTTTGATCTTTTACAGATTGATACTGACAACAGCCTGTTCCTCCTTAACCTGGATAAAAGACCTATTGCAAAACTTTTAATTCAAAGAGATGCGGCGAATAATATTGATTCCTGCGAGAAGCTTATTGAAATTTTTGAATCAATTTATATAGATAGAAATTATGATCATTCAAAAAGCAATGACGTCTATTTAAGCAATGAGAAAAATATCAGGATAGCAGAGCCGGTTACTAATGACATTAGTTCTGCTGATTGGAAACGACAGCTTATTGAAATCGCCTGTTATTTTCCATTATTAACAGAAGATGTTGATAATGCTATTAATACTACAAAATTTCAACGCAGATGCAGTTACTATATTCAAATAAAATTACCAGCTTTTGATACCTGCAATGATGATATGGCAACAACTAATGGTGGCTGCGAAAATACAGACGATGAATGTAAGCCTGGTTGTTATATTGCCTGGAAAAGTGATTGTTGTTTTCAGTCCTGTTGTGATGCATTGCAATTTTATGCAGGCTCGTTAAAATCCATTGCGAATTTTAGTAACTATAATCCGGTATATGAATGCGACTGTGGTTATTATGGAATTGAGTTGCATGCTGAAGACCTTACCGCAGGCAATGTTATTGATCCTACAGCGATTGCAGGCGCCCTATCAATAGAACGATGGCTTTGCGGAAATAATCAAAATCCTGGTGGGGGTATAGATAATAATCAAAATTACTTTACTAATAAATGTCTCAGCGAAATTGTTGCTTTAAATCCGCAGCAATATAATAGCGATACCATAGCCTGCGAAGCAATGGCACGTGCAAAGAAATTAATCAACAGTGAAGGGCTGCACCTGGTAGAGCATATTTTATTAAGGCCCCGCTGCGAAAATTCAGATCACGTGTTTGAAGATTGTAATTGTCCTTATATACCACAGTCATGCATAGACGGAGTAAATGCAGCAAACGAAGTAAATATTTGTCATTTCGAATGGAAGTCAGGTGGTGATATTGATCCTTGTTCAAAAGATGAAACTTTATGTTTTACTCCCGGTTGCGATCCATGGTCGTTTATTGCTACGATAGCATTACCTGCATGGCCAGAGCGTTTCCGTAGCACAGAAAATCGCACAGTGATTGAAAAATTATTGCAAAAAGAAGCGCCGGCTCATGTGCTCCTTCGCATTCTATGGCTTACCCCTCGTGACTTCTGTTGTTTTGAATATTATTTTAAAAACTGGAATTATTGGCTGGCAAAAAAAATGTGTGATCCTGAATATTCTAATTGCGATTTTCTTGGATTATTATTTTATAAAAATTTTGATTCGCTTAATGATTGTACTAAATGTGCGCCTTGCGCCTGCAATGATGCAGAACCTGTTCATTGTTTTGAAGATGAAAAGATTGATTGTGCAAATTTTAATTTAGTTACACAAATAAATAATTTGTATTGCTGGAATCAAAATAAATACGATAGCTACAATTGTGAAACGTATGATGATGTTCAGATTCCAATTCCAATAGTAAATAACGTAGCAAAAATTAATACGGTTGAAAAACCAGCTAAAGCGGTTGAGACTTCGCAGTTGAAGCCGGTAGTAGTAAAGACGCCTGATTCTGATACCCACGAAAAATATTTAACGATCCAGGGCCGGTCTTCCAAATACAATGAAAATGTGAAGAAAATAATTGCTGCCAGGCCCGGTAATAAAGTTGCTGAAAATGCTTTAAGATTCCTTGCGGATGCTAATCCTGACCCTGAACGATATGATGATTTAATAAATAAGATTTTAAAAAACAAAACGGATAATGCTAAGAATATTATGGGGCTTACATTAAAGCAGAAACAGGTGTTGATAAATAATATCAGCCGGCAGTATTTTGACAGGATTTGTTTGAATGAAAAGAATGCTGATAAAATAACGATGCACCAGGCGCTTTTCAATCACTTGAGAAAAAATAAAATTGATATGCATTTGTTGTATGATGAATGGAATAGCAAAGAGATCAAAACTTTAGAACCGGGAATCAATTTTAATGCAATAAAAAAAGTAGTGGTTTAAACTAATTGAATTGATGCAACACATTATCAAAAAACAGATCATTAACCTTTCATTAGATAAAAAGCTGGATGCATTTCACATACAGCATTTAGTAAGCGATCAATACTGGAATAAGATCGTGCCTGTATTACAAAAAGCGTTTGATGCCGCATCCTCTGAAGATGAAATAATTAGTTTAGACACATTCGAAATTGATCTTGGAATTATTAATGTAAAAGAAATTGAAAAAGGGAACTGGGAAGATGAGGTTTTAGAAAAAATTACTGAGCAATTGCTTCCCGTAAAGCATGGATTATCTTCTAAGGAAAAAGTAATAAAGAAATCAAGAGCGTTAAGTATTTCTGAACAATGGATTTTTTATATGCAGCATGGCTATCTGCCGTGGAATAGTTTGCAAATTAATAAAGATTGGTACGATAAAGTTTTGGAAGCATTCGCAGGAGATGCAACAGCAGTAGTCAATCTGCGTAACCTTATCAGCAGGAATCCCAATTCAGCCAAACGAATTATTTTTCAACACTCTGAAATTTTTTTGAAAGCGCTTATTGAAACATTAACTGCAGAAAACCAGGATTTATTGCCAGAGTTTATTGCTGAAATAACAGTAATGATTTCTTTTTCAAAGAAGAATATTCAGAATAAAGAAGTGAAACAAAAATTATGGGAGCAGGTTTTACAATTGGCAGCATCTGAAGATAAAAATTTAAATCCTTCAAAAATTGCAATTCAACTTTTAAGCAAAAATCTTACAGAAGAAATTTTAACAACAGAGTTAGATAAAAGG
>DASYOM010000193.1:0-36019 GCA_036007765.1 Chitinophagaceae bacterium
AGATGTGGATTAGCAATGCACCGTTTTCACAGGTTGCTGTAGTGTGGGCTAAAAATGAGCATGATGAAATAAGGGGATTAATTGTGGAACGTGGCATGGAAGGATTTACAACACCTACAACTCATGGCAAATGGAGCCTTCGTGCCAGCTCAACAGGTGAATTGGTTTTTGATAATGTAAAAGTTCCTAAAGAAAATATTTTACCAAACATAAAAGGGCTTAAAGGTCCGTTAAGTTGCCTCACAAAAGCTCGTTATGGAATTGCATGGGGCACTATTGGAGCGGCAATGGATTGTTATGATACTGCTTTGCGTTATTCAAAAGAAAGAATTCAGTTCGACAGGCCGATAGGAGGTTTCCAGCTTCAGCAAAAGAAACTTGCTGAAATGATAACAGAAATCACAAAAGCCCAATTATTAAATTGGCGGCTGGGTGTTTTGATGAATGAAGGACAATCAACTCCACAACAGGTAAGCATGGCCAAAAGAAATTCCTGCGAAACTGCGGCTAATATTGCCCGTGAGGCGAGGCAAATGCTTGGTGGAATGGGTATCACAGGAGAATACCCCATAATGCGCCACATGATGAATATTGAAAGTGTTATTACTTATGAAGGCACACATGATGTTCATCTTCTTATAACAGGGATGGATGTTACAGGATTGAATGCGTTTAAATGATCAGTTTATTTTTTATGAATACACAAGTCTTAAATTCAATCCTGGATAAAAATTTATGCTGTGATTAAAAAATAAATAGGCCCAAAAAGACAAACACGGGCATCCTAAAAACAAAAAAAATAATTAGTTTGCCGGTTAAAATTTTTCTTGTAGGATTTATGGGGAGTGGTAAATCGCACTGGGGCCGTATTTGGGCTGATAGAACCGGGATTCCATTTTCTGACCTGGATATAAAGATTGAAAAGGCTTTCAGGATGAAAATCACAGATATTTTTGAAAAGAAAGGAGAAGAAAAATTTCGCGAACTAGAAAGGTATTATCTCAGAGAATTTGAAAATAAAAAAAGTTTCCTTCTTGCCTGCGGCGGCGGAACTCCCTGCTTTTCTGATAATATGGAATGGATGAAAATGCAGGGCATGGTATTTTACTTAAAGGCGAAACCTGAATTGATTGTTGATCATCTGATGCATGAAACTGCTCAGAGGCCTGTCATTAAAAATATAAACCTTGAAGAATTATTGACTTTTATTAAAAATAAATTATTGGAAAGAGAACCTTATTATTTACAGGCACATCATGTTCTTAATGTCGATCAACTAGATGAGAATTCTCTTTCTGATTTTTTTTTAACTAACTAATTATGAAAAGCAATTACTCATTTCAATGTAACCGTATTAAATTATGCATAGAGGTTTTTTAAAAACTGGAGTTCTTATTGGCGCTCTCTCGGTTGCTCTTGGCGCTTTTGCCGCCCATTCGCTAAAAGAAAGTGTTTCAGACTATGCAGTAAGTATTTTTGAAACAGGTGTACGCTACCAGTTTTATCATGCATTTGCATTATTGGCATCGGGGATTTTCTATAAAGAATTTCAGAATAAATTTATTAAATGGTCAGGCAAATTATTCATTGCGGGCATTATCTTATTTAGCGGCTCTTTATATATACTCACTTTTATAAAAGCTGCGGTAAAACCAGGCTACAATTGGGTGGGCGCTATTACACCTATTGGCGGTTTGTGTTTCATTGCCGGTTGGTTTTGTTTATTTTTTGGGGTTTTAAAAAAGACCAACCATAATTTATAACTTATTTGATTTCTCTTCCGTTCATGTGATTTAAAATTTAAGCAATCTTAGTACTATCTTAAGAGAATTCCCCATAGTTGTATAAGATAACAACCTTTGCGTTTTACCAATTATTTATATTTGCAATTAATGGCAACTATAAATAAAAATAAAAAAAATAAAAAGGGGGATTCTTCAAAAATTAAGCCTGATGTTGAGGAGCGGGTAGAAGTAAAAAAATTGCTAAAAGACGAGCGTTCACATAAGATAGCCGGAACAATACTGGTGTTGATTGCGTTCTTGCTTTTTGTAGCATTTACTTCTTATTTATTTACATGGCAGGAAGATCAGTCTAAAGTTTTTAAAGGAGCAAAAATTTTACTTTCCAGTCACGCGGAGCCAATGGCCAACCTTTTGGGAACTGCCGGCGCTTATTTTTCTAGTCTTTTTTTCAGATACGGGTTTGGCATAGCATCCTATTTACTCTGCACTTTTTTTCTTGTAGTGGGAGTAAATTTATTTTCTCCCAGGAAAATATTTTCGATAACCCGGAATGTTCGTTATGTAATTATTGGCCTTCTTGTGGTAAGTATATCTGCTTCTTTTTTGATGCGCGGACATCCATTTCCATGGGGTGGCGCAGCAGGAGATATAGCAAGTAACTGGATGCAACAGCTAATAGGAAGGATTGGGACCGGTGCCCTTTTATTAACAGCCCTATTCAGTTATATTATCTGGAGATTTAATCCTTCTTTTAATTTTAAAAATAAGAAAGTATATAATGAAAACTTTGTGATTGCAGAAGAAAATCAAGATCCAGAAGGCGGGCTCGAGATTACAAAATCAAGTTCTCCTCCTTCCGATTTACTTCCATTAACAACCAATCCTTTAAAAGAAGATAATGGTGTAAGTCATGATTTTAAGATTTTTGAAAAGAACGAAGAAGCGGCCTTTACGAAGGAGATTCCGCGGGACAAGCCAAAAGAGCAAGACAGAATAATATTTCCTGATAATATAAAAAACTCTGGTAATAACCTGTTGCTTGAAGTAAAAACCACTCCTGAAAAAGCTGAAGAAAAAAATATAAGTATCGTTGAGAAAGTGAAAACACAACAACCGTACGATCCTATTCTCGACCTTAGGAATTATAAATTCCCAAATTTAGATTTACTCGAAGCACATGGAAGTGAAAAAATAATTCAGGATGTAACCGAGCTTGAGACCAACAAGAACCAGATTATCAATACCCTTAAAAATTACGATATTGAAATACAAAAAATATCTGCAACAGTTGGCCCTACGGTTACATTATATGAGATAGTTCCGGCTCCCGGTGTAAGAATTTCCCGTATAAAAAATCTTGAAGATGATATTGCTTTAAGCCTTGCCGCGCTTGGCATCCGTATTATTGCACCCATACCAGGAAAAGGAACAATCGGTATAGAAGTTCCCAATGTAAAGAAGACGGTCGTAAGTATGAGGACTTTATTGAATTCTGAAAAATTTCAGAATAATAATTTCTCCTTGCCTATTGCACTTGGAAAGAAAATCGACAATGAAAATTTTATTGTTGACCTAACTTCTATGCCTCATTTATTGATGGCAGGCGCAACCGGCCAGGGAAAATCTGTTGGGCTAAATGCCATACTTGTTTCCCTTTTGTATAAAAAGCACCCTTCACAATTAAAGTTAGTTTTAATTGATCCAAAGAAAGTTGAGCTAAGTATTTACACAAGTATTGAAAAACATTTTTTAGCCAAACTTCCAGGAGAGGAGGATGCGATTATTACAGACACAAAAAAAGTGATACATACACTCAATGCACTTTGTATTGAAATGGATAATCGTTACGATCTGCTGAAAGAAGCCGGTACCCGTAATATAAAAGAATACAATGAGAAATTTGTAAACAGAAAATTGAACCCTGAAAAAGGGCACCAGTATTTACCATTTATTGTTTTGGTAATAGATGAATTTGCTGATCTTATTATGACTGCAGGCAAAGAGGTGGAGATGCCTATTGCAAGGCTGGCGCAGCTTGC
Organism: Chitinophagaceae bacterium; assembly: GCA_036007765.1. GTDB lineage: Bacteria > Bacteroidota > Bacteroidia > Chitinophagales > Chitinophagaceae > Ginsengibacter. Next base: position 3,785 of record DASYOM010000193.1, read on the forward strand.
ACGGGCTGTCGGCATTCATCTTATTATCGCAACTCAGCGGCCTTCAGTAAATATTATTACAGGTACAATTAAAGCAAACTTCCCTGTCCGTATTGCTTTCAAAGTAAGTAGTAAAATAGACAGCCGCACCATTCTTGATATCGGGGGTGCAGAGCAATTGATTGGGAAAGGTGATATGCTTATAAGTTATAATGGTGAACTTACACGACTTCAATGCGCATTTGTTGATACACCAGAAGTTGACAAGATTACTGATTTTATTGGCGAACAGCAGGGATACACCCAGGCATTCATGTTGCCTGAATATGTAGATGAAAAAGAATTTGAAAACAAAGACTTTGATGCAAATGACAGGGATCCTCTTTTTGAGGATGCCGCCAAACTAATTGTTGTAAGCCAGAGTGGGAGCACTTCTTTGTTGCAGCGACGCATGAAGCTTGGTTATAATCGTGCGGGAAGATTAATGGATCAGTTAGAAGCTGCTGGTGTTGTAGGGCCAAACCAGGGAAGTAAAGTAAGAGATGTACTTATTAAGACCGATGCTGAACTGCAACAATATCTTAATCATGGATAGCATTTATAGTTAATCGTTAGTTTTAGCTTTTAAGTGGTCAGGTAATTAAAGCGAATCATTTTGTAAAAATATTATTTGATTCATAATTCTCATTTCCAATAATTTTTAAATTTACCAGCGAAATTCAGCAATTAATAAATCCGACAATTTTTACATCCTATCTTCGTTTACATGTCGAAGTATTTAATTGTTGGCCTTGGTAATCCGGGAGATGAATATGCTCACACGAGGCACAATATAGGGTATGATGTTGTAAGCGCTTTCATTTTAAAACATGGAGGAATATTTACTTCCGGGAGATTGGCGGAAGTCGCTGAGGTGAAATGGAAAGGGAAATTTTTTGTGTGCATTAAGCCTGCAACATTTATGAACCTAAGCGGAAGATCTTTTAAATACTGGCTGGAAAAGGAAAAAATCGAAATTGAGAATTCACTCACAATATTGGACGACCTCGCTTTACCATTAAATAAATTACGGCTTCGCAAAAGTGGGAGTGATGCCGGCCATAATGGATTAAAGGATATCCAAAATCTTCTCGGCACTGATGCGTATCCAAAGCTTAGGTTTGGAATAGGAAATAATTTTTCGAAAGGCGGACAAGTGGATTTTGTTTTAAGTCCATGGGATGCGGAAGAAATACCCTTAGTAAAAATCAAAATTGAAAAGAGCATAGAGTTAATAGAAAATTTTGCGTCAATAGGAATTGATCGTACAATGAGTTTAATGAACAATCTTACATTTAGTATTAATGAGTAGAGTAGTTAAATTTATTTTTTTTAATTTGTTTTCTATATTTTCGCTTACAACTCTTGAAACCCTAACAAAAGCTGCTTAAATATGAAAATATTTTGTATCGGAAGGAATTACGCAGATCATGCAAAAGAATTGGGTAACGAGTTACCGGATGAACCTGTAATTTTTATGAAACCCAAAAGTGCACTTGTGCAGACCCATACCCCGTTTTATTATCCTGAATTTACTAATGAGCTCAATTATGAATGCGAGCTCGTAGTCCGCATCAGTAAAAATGGAAAATATATACAGGAAAAACATTCTTCCAATTATTATAATGGTATTACAGTAGGAATTGATTTTACAGCAAGAGACATACAGAATGCTTTAAAAGAAAAAGGGCTTCCCTGGGAGAAAGCAAAATCTTTTGACAATTCTGCTGCAGTTGGAAAATTCATTGACATCGTCCAGGGTCAAACTAAAAAGAACATCAATTTTTCTTTTGCAAAAAATAAAGAAATAATGCAAAAAGGAAATTCTGATTCTATGATTTTTTCTATAGACAAAATCATATCAAATATTTCAAACTACTTTTCCTTAAATATTGGTGATCTTATTTTTACAGGAACTCCGGCAGGCGTAGGTGAATGCATGGTAGGAGATTTGCTGGAAGCTTATCTTGAAAATGATTGTCTTCTTTCTCTCGAAATAAAATAATTACTTCTAATTAATCTTTGCTTTTTATTAATGCCAGGTAAAATCTAAAGCAAATATCCAAGAAGGCACAGCTTTTGACGCAGGGTTGTATGTCTTCCAATGAAAAAGTACTTTATTCTGTAGGCCATTCAACACGCACCTTAAAGGAGTTAATTGAAATGCTGCAATCATTCTCAGTTGAAGTATTGGTTGACATTAGAAGCTATCCGGGGTCACGCAGGTATCCACATTTCAATAAAGAGAATTTAATAATTGAACTTCCACAAATTCAATTTCATATTTTCATTTACCCCCATTGGGTGGAAAGAGAAAACCTTCTGCTGATTCAAAAAATACAGCATGGAAGCATGATGCTTTCCGTGGTTATGCGATTATATGGAAACGGAAAGTTTTGTAAAAGGAATGAACGAGTTCGAAGAAAAAGGTTTAAAAAACAAAATTGATGATAAATTATACTGTACTTCTTCACAACAGAATATTGAATTCTAAAAACTGTAAACGGTAATTTAGCATGTACTATAAAAAATATTCCCTCCCGAGGAATCGGGAGGGAATCTCTTTAACCCTTAAAACAACCAACATGAAAAACTCGTGTTGATTTTGTTTACAATAACAATTACGCAGAAAGGGCGTTTATGGTTTTTGTTTTACAAAATTATTTACGATAATGCAAGCTCAAGTACCTGTTGCATAGTTTTTACATAATTTACTTTCAGGCCTTTTATAAAATTGGGGTTTATTTCATTTACATCTTTCTCGTTCTGCACACACATAATCAATTCTCTTAAACCTGATCGCTTGGCAGCAAGCACCTTCTCTTTAATACCTCCTACAGGCAGCACCTGCCCTCTCAAAGTAATTTCTCCCGTCATTGCCAGGTAAGGCTTTACTTTTCTGCCAGTGAATGATGAAGCCAAAGCCGTCATTAAAGTAATACCCGCACTGGGGCCATCTTTCGGTACTGCACCTTCCGGTATATGGATATGAACATTTTTCTTAGTAAATAATTCAGGGTCTATTCCATATTTTTTTGCATTTGCCTGCAGGTAAGTCATTGCGGTAGATGCGCTTTCTTTCATCACATTCCCGAGGTTGCCGGTAAGTTTCAGTTCACCTTTCCCATTATCGCTGGTGGTAGTTTCTATAAATAAAATATCACCTCCTACATAGGTCCATGCAAGTCCAACAGCTACACCAGGCATATTAGCTGTTTTATACATCTCATTATTATATTTTGACCTCCCCAATACCCTTTCAACATCTTTAATGCTTACTGTAGGCTTTAAAGTTCCTTTTTCGGCATAGGTTCTGGCAAGATTGCGCATTATAGTGGCCAGCTGCCTGTCAAGCTCACGCACACCGCTTTCTCTTGTAAAATCAGCTATTATTTTTTCCAATACTGCATCGCTCATTTTAAAAGAAACATCTTTTAAGCCATGAGCCTCTTTCTGTTTAGGCAAAAGATGGCGTTTTGCAATTTCTATTTTTTCTTCAATCGCATATCCACTCAGGTCAATTATTTCAAGCCTGTCCCGCAAGGCGGGCTGAATGTTTTGTAAATTATTAGCTGTCGCGATGAACAATACTTTACTCAGGTCGTACTCCATCTCAAGATAATTATCATAAAAATTATTATTCTGTTCAGGGTCGAGCACTTCAAGTAAAGCTGAAGAAGGATCACCCCGGAAATCGGTACCTACTTTATCTATTTCATCCAATATCATTACAGGATTGGACGATTTTATTTTTCTTATTGACTGCAAAATCCTTCCCGGCATCGCCCCAATATAGGTTTTGCGGTGCCCGCGTATTTCACTTTCATCATGCAAGCCTCCAAGGCTTACTCTTACATATTTTCGGTTAATGGCATTTGCAATACTTTTTCCCAACGAAGTTTTCCCAATGCCCGGAGGGCCAACAAAGCACAAGATCGGGCTTTTCATATCCCCTTTTAACTTAAGCACGGCAAGATATTCAAGTATCCTTTGTTTAATTTTTTCCATGCCGTAATGATCATGATCCAATATCTTTTTTGCCTTCTTAAAATCATATTGGTCTTTGGTGTAATCTTCCCAGGGCAGATCAAGCATAAGATCGAGATGATTATATACCACAGAATAATCAGGTGTGGAAGGATGCATTCTTTCCAGCTTCTCAACCCCTTTATTAAACATTTCTTTCGCAGCCTCAGGCCATTTTTTGCCTTCAGCTTTTTTCTGCATTTCTTTTACTTCAGCGACATTATCCCCACCCAATTCTTCTTTAATCGCCTTAAGTTGTTGCTGCAGAAAATAATCTTTTTGCTGTTTATCAAGTTCAGCACGTGTTTTATTAGTTACTTTATTTTTAAGCTCTGCATATTGCAATTCTGTTTGTAACAGGTTAAGAAGCACTTCCGCCCTTGCCTTGATATGATGTATTTCAAGCAGCTTTTGTTTTTCAAGCAAAGTGCTGTTAAGATTACTGCTAACGAAATGAATCAGGAAAGAAGGATTTTCTATATTTCGTAAAATGATCGCCGCTTCTGATGGAAGATTAGGAGATAACTGAATTATTTGTCCTGCAAGTTCCTTTATAGACGATACCATTGCGTCGAAATCATTATCGTTTTTTAATTCTTCCTCAACCAGCACAGTGATTTTTGCTTTGAAATACGGATCATCAGAAGTGATCTCGTCTATTTTAAAGCGCTTTCTTCCCTGGATAATAACAGTTGTGCCGCCATCAGGCATCTTAATAAGCTTAATGATTTTTGCTATGGTTCCTATATCCACCAGGTCACTAACAACAGGCTCTTCAACCATGCTATCTTTTTGCGACACAACGCCTATCAATTTGTCAGCCTTGTAAGAATCAGTTACCGCTTTAATGCTTTTATCCCTGCCAACTGTTATTGGAATAACAACACCCGGGAACAATACGGTATTTCTTAAAGGCAAGAGGGGTATTTCGTCTGGAATCGCCTGATCATCATTGTTTTCATTTCCATCTTCGTTTAAAGGAATTATCGGCATAAACTCCATTTCATCTTCCGGGTTGCTTAAATAATAATCTCTCTTCATATATTTTTCTCTTGTCAATCTGTCAATACTTCTTTCAAAGAAACGAAGTTTTAATTGAATAGTTATATAAGTCAACATTAGTGCCATTAAAAAAGACTTAAATAAACGATACAGCGAGGTTCGGATGTTTAATTTTTTTACTCAGAAATTTCGAGGGTCCTTTGCAAGTATTCCTCAATAACGGCAAAATTCAAAACATTTACTTTTGCCCAATGGATATTAATTGTACAAATGATGAGCTCTTTATTTTCAAAAAGATCGCCGAAGCGGCTCAAGAACTTTCCATGCCGGTATATATAATCGGAGGTTTTGTAAGAGATAAGATCATGCGTCGGCCCACAAATGATGCCGATATTGTATGTGCAGGAGATGGAATACAGCTTGCTAAAAAAACCGCCCAGAAATTCAATCCTAAACCACAGGTGAATGTTTTCAAAACCTTTGGCACAGCCCAAATAAAAATAGTTTTAAATAATAATGCGCCTCACCCCAACCCCTCTCCGAAAGAGAGGGACATAGAGTATAATTCTTTCCATATCGAAATCGTGGGCGCACGAACCGAGAGTTACAATCACCACAGCCGCAAGCCAGAAGTACAGGCAGGAACATTAGACGAAGACAGGTTACGAAGAGATTTCACGATTAACACAATCGCAGTAAGCCTTAATAAAAAAGATTTTGGAAAACTGCTTGATCCTTTAGGAGCTATTGGAGATATTGAGCAACAAATTTTAAAAACCCCGCTTCCACCTGACGCTACTTTTTCCGACGATCCATTGCGAATGATGCGCGCAATACGGTTTGCTTCTCAATTAAAATTTACCATTTTTCCTGAAACATTTCAGGCGATAAAACGAAATGCTCACAGGATAAAAATAGTAAGCGCAGAACGCATTACTGACGAACTGAATAAAATTATTTTAACTGAGAAACCCTCAACAGGTTTTGATCTTTTATATAAAAGCGGATTATTAAATATAGCTTTCCCGCAAATGGTTGCTCTTGTCGGCGCGGAGTATATTGATGGCAAAGGGCATAAAGATAATTTCTACCATACACTCCAGGTGCTTGATAATATTTCACAAAATACTAATGATCTCTGGCTTCGATGGGCCGCTATTTTACATGATATCGCAAAGCCGGTTACTAAAAGATTTGAAGAAGGGCATGGGTGGACCTTTCACGGCCATGAAGTTGTGGGAGGCAGAATGGTTCCAAAAATATTTGCCCAAATGAAGTTGCCTCTGAACGAAAGAATGAAATATGTAAGGCGAATCGTTGAGTTGCATTTAAGGCCTATAAGCCTCACCAGTGAAAACATAACAGATTCGGCTATTCGAAGGTTGCTTTTTGATGCGGGAGATGATATTGATGACTTGATGACTTTATGTAAAGCGGATATTACCTCTAAAAACAAACAGAAAGTTCAGAGGTTTTTATCCAACTTCGATGTTGTTTCCCAAAGGTTGAAAGAAGTGGAAAAAACAGACAGGATCAGACACTGGCAGCCTCCAATAACCGGTGAAATTATTATGAAAGAATTTGGTTTACCGCCATCAAGGATTGTCGGGGATATAAAAAATGCAGTTCGCGAAGCAATGCTGGATGGAATTATACCTAATGATTATGACGCCGCATTCGGCTTTATGGTTGAAAAAGCAGGCGAATTGGGTATTACAAAAAAAAACTAAAAAGTAAAAGTTTTTCCAATCTTTTTTTGAATATATAATTGATGAGTAAGGCTTAATTTCGTGATATGCCAATTTTAAAATTCAGAGTTTATTGGGAAGATGATGAAAGCGTATACCGTGATTTCGTGATTAAGCATACTCAAACTTTTTTTGATCTTCATAAAGCAATCCTGAAATGTTTTGAATTTGATAACAGGCACAGCGCAACCTTTTACCGCAGCAATGATAGCTGGCAGCGGGGTAAAGAAATTACTCTTGAGAAGTATGATAAGAAATATGCTGTTGAACCTTTACTTATGAATGATGCCCTGGTAGGCTCAGAGATACGCGACCCAAATCAAAAATTTATTTACGTATATGATTTCCATAAGAACTGGACCTTCAAAGTGGAACTTATCAATGTGAATAAAGAAGAGGACCGTAAACTCACTTATCCTTCCTGCATACGCAACGAAGGCATTGGCCCCAGCCAATATGGTACGAAAGGGCTTATCAATGAAAAGCTTGCCGAAATTGAAGAGAAGTATGATATCAATAGCCTTGTGCTTCCTGAAGGGTTCATTGAAGAAGGTGAGCCTGATACAGAAAGTGAAGCCGATGAAGAGACTGAATCAGAAACCGGTACAGAGGATACAACTATCTGAGCAATTAAAGTAGTTATTAGTTTTTTATTCCCTCATGGAGGATTATGACTTCAGGCTTCTCGGTCTCTATTAATCTCGCATGGAAAAAAAAACCTGCATTATTATATCAGGCGCCACCGCAGTTGGCAAGACTTTACACGGAATTGAACTTGCTCAAAAATATAATACCCAAATCATATCAGCAGATAGCCGCCAGTGTTTCAGGGAGTTAAATATTGGCGTGGCCAAACCTACTAAGGAGCAACTTAAAAGTGTTCACCATTATTTCATTAATTCACACTCTATACATGATGATGTCAATGCAAAAGTGTTTGAACAATATGCTATAAAATCAGTTCAAAAAATTTTTCTATCTAATGATGTTGCAATCATGGTTGGTGGTACAGGGCTTTATATTAAAGCATTTTGCGAAGGCCTGGATGAGGTACCACCAGTAAAAGAATCAATCAGGAAAGAAATTAGTGAAGCATATAAAAAATATGGATTACAATGGCTCTCTGAGAAAATTAAAGAGCAGGATCCCGCATATTTTTTTTGGGGGGAAATAGAAAACCCTCGAAGAATGATGAGGGCATTGGAAGTAAAATTATCAAGCGGTAAATCAATTCTTAATTTTCAATCAGGCAAAAAAGTTGAAAGAGATTTTAATATTAAAAATATTAATCTGGAAATTCCAAGAGATGAATTGTATAAAAGAATAAACCAAAGGGTAGACGCAATGATGCAGGATGGTTTATTAAAAGAGGCCGAATCCTTATTGCCATATAGGCATTTGAACCCTTTGCAAACAGTAGGTTACAAGGAATTATTTGAATTTTTAGATAGAAAAATTTCCTTAGATAACGCCATAGAAAAAATTAAAATGAATACAAGACATTTTGCGAAAAGACAGATTACGTGGTTTAAAGGTCATATGAAACTTGGGAATTAGCTTATCCTCACATACTATTATGCAGTTTGTAGTTTTTCCTAAACCCTCTTCCCGAAGTAATCCTATATATAAGAAAGTGGGGCCAATCCCTTCTCTCTGGCGGTTAGGGGCCTTATATCTTAAACCCAATCGTTGCTACAATATTTCCCGCATTATTTTTTAGGTATGCAGGAAGATTTGGTTTATCCTGCAGCAGGTAAGGGTAGTGAATATCTTTATTAATTGAATAAATATAAGTAAGGTCAATAAACATTCCTTTGTTTCGATAACCAAGGCCACCGCTCACTTTTACAAGATCAGCCTTTTCATTTTTATAAGGATTGCCATAGTAAGCGCCACCGAGCCTGAACATAATAGTATTGAATTTCACTTCACCACCCAGCCTTACATTTATGGCACTTTTATAAAGGTTATCTATTGTTTTATTTAAAGAAGAATAGTAATCTTTAGCACCACTTCCATCAGTATTATCCACTGCTGAAAATGATGATCCTTTATAATTAATATATTCTACATCGGCTGTAATAAAAGCTTTTTGACGTTGCACATCTTCAACTTCGCGAAAAACATAAGAGGCACTTGCCATAATTTTTAAAGGAGTTACCAGGTTGTATTTAGATTCAAGTTGTGACCCGTTCACATCAACAGAACTTTGATGCTTGGTTCCTGCACCGGCGTATCCTTCAAGGTCTGTAATAATTTCGTCATTATACTTATCCGTTAGTTGGTAAAAGGTAGGTGTGTGTATTGCGAGGCCAAGCCTTACATATTCAACTGGCTTATAAATTACGCCAAGTTTCGCATTAATTCCGACACCTTTAGTTTGCAATGTTTCGTTAGATTCAAAATAATTAAAATTATTATTGCTATCGCCAGATAGATCAGTCTCTTTATAGTTTCCGTCGCGATTATAATTAAGGAAAGGAAAAGTAATTGTGCCTCCAAAAAACCATTTTTCTTTAAGATTAACGCCGGCTCCTAATGCGATATCTGTAATACCGCCTGAAGTATTTATTGTGTTCTCCTGCGAAAGCCCGAATGAAGGATTTGCAACACTACGGTAACCAGAAACAGATCCATCTGATGCCTGAACTGTATCAATTAAATAAGTGTTTAAAGCTAGGCTTGACCCGTAAGGATAATCCATGGCTGCATTGTTCGGATCTGTTACTTTATTATTCACAAGTTCTTCAAGATATTTTTCTGAATAGCTTGAAGCATTATTTTGTCCTTTATAATAAATGTGGCTACTAAAGTCAGCCGCTTTATTTACGCCAATAGCAAACGTGATACTTTTTACTGACTTGTTTTCTGAAGGGGAAGAAAATAGAAATCCGCTGGCGGCAAGATTAAAATCAACTTTATTAGTTTTTGAATTATTGCTCATGTAAGCAGACTTATAATCTTTCAGTGCATAAGATGGAGTAAGCACAAAGTCATTCGTTTTATAAAATCCCAATCCTGCTGGATTTATAAAAAGAGAAGAAAACTCACCACCTAATGAGGCACCTGCTCCGCCAATAGCCTGGTTGCGTGCGGTTCCAGATTGAGTAAGCCATGAATAACGGAGCGCATCGGCTGGCTCCTGGGCGTAAGCATTTGCGATAGCAAACAAACAGACTGCTATAATATATAATGATTTCATTGTACAAGATTTTTGTAAACATTGGAAAGAACTCTGTAGTGTACAGGCAGTTATTTTCCTTAACTATAAGTGTTGAAGGCGATTAAAATATACTCCAATTATTTCCTGAATGTTCTCACCGGGGCACTGCTGCTTCCGGAAGAAGAACTATTACTGCTACCTGATGAACTTGATTGCGTAGTTCTTGCAGGACTTGAGTTTGAATTATCATAAGTGTTATTACTCTCACTCCGGTAAACCCGGTTACTATTATTATCAGGAGTAAAAACCCTTCTTATAAAATTTCCGACACCATTGCCCGAATTACGGGTAGCCGGTGTAGTCGTTATTCTGTTAGAAGATGTTGTAGTAATAGTTCTTATGGGCGCAGAATTGGTTGTCGTCGTATTTACAGGCCGATACCCGTGATTAAAAATTGAAGTGGTTGTGTTGGAAGTATTTGTATTATTAGTATATGCGCCAAGATTATATTTTCTTGGAGCGATAGTGCGGCTTACAAGTCCTGACTTTGGAACGATATAAACCTGGGGAGAATAATAATAATTACTGTAAGATGTAGGAAAGTAATTAAAAGTGTAGGGATTATAATAAGGATTCATGTAAACATCATTATATCCATACGAATTGTAATAGCCGTAGGGATTATTATATCCATAAGAGTTATAACCATACGGGTCATATCCATATCCGAAGTCAACACTTACGCTATTACGGTATCTTGAATCCTTTATGCCACGCCTTATCTCCCTGTCTTCACTATTATAAGTAGAATTGTTGTTGGCATAACTGTCTTTTTCATTTTGGTTATCTGTCCTTACATAAGTGTCCTGTGCAGGAGCAGGCGAGTAGTAAACGTCGTCGGGGGTTTGACCGGTACGGTAAGCAGTACTGCAACTGCTAAAAATAACTATTAAACCCAGGAGTAGTAAATGTTTTATTTTCATGGCTTTAAGTTTATAAAAATTTAAAATTGAAGTTATTACTTTTGCGCGGAGCGCTATGTAAATTTAATTAAAAAGATCAGTTATATAACGTCTTGAAGAGTTCCGGGTTGTTAAATTATAGCTAAGACGAAATACATGTTTATTTAATAAACAAAGAACAGAATTTCAACAGATTTTAAAAACCAGAAGGAATAAAATATCCGCTAAGTGTTAGCGAAACTTTGAGTTGATTTCTTCTGTTTTTATAATTCAAAAGAGATTATTATACGGGTTTTCCTTTATTTTTTAAATGACTTTAAAGAACCAAATATGTGTTTAAAAAAAAGAATTAATAAAATAGATTAAAATAAATAATGAGTAAGGAAATTACAAGCAGGGAAAAAGATTATTCGCAATGGTATAATGACATTGTTATAAAAGCAGGCCTGGCCGATTATAGCGCGGTGAGAGGCTGTATGGTTATAAAGCCCTATGGTTTTGCATTGTGGGAAAATATGCGTGACCAGATTGATAAAAGGTTTAAAGAAACAGGCCATCAGAATGCATATTTCCCATTGTTCATCCCAAAAAGCTTTTTAAGTAAAGAGGCTTCACATGTTGCAGGTTTTGCAAAAGAATGCGCCGTTGTAACACATTACCGGCTTATGAATGATCCTGAAGGTGGCGGAATTATTGTCGATCCTTCTGCAAAGCTGGAAGAAGAATTGATTGTGAGGCCTACATCAGAAACAATTATCTGGAATACTTATAAAACCTGGATTCAATCTTATCGTGATCTTCCTTTGCTGGTAAACCAATGGGCTAATGTAGTAAGATGGGAAATGAGAACGCGTCTTTTTTTGCGCACTACAGAATTTTTATGGCAGGAAGGCCACACTGCGCATTCAAACTCACAGGAAGCCATAGACGAAACATTGAGAATACTTGACATCTATGCTGAGTTTGCTGAAGAATGGATGGCAGTCCCTGTTATAAAAGGAATCAAAAGTATAAATGAGCGGTTTGCCGGTGCAGTAGATACCTACTCTATTGAAGCGCTTATGCAGGACGGGAAAGCTCTACAGGCGGGTACTTCACATTTTCTCGGGCAGAATTTTGCCAAAGCTTTTGATGTACAGTTTACTGATAAAGAAAATAAACTCGATTATGTATGGGCGACAAGCTGGGGGGTAAGTACAAGATTAATAGGCGCCCTGATAATGGCGCACAGTGATGATGATGGCCTTATACTTCCGCCAAAAATTGCTCCTGTACAGGTTGTAATTGTTCCTGTTTATAAAACTGATGAACAAAAACAATTGATTGATGAAAAGGTAAAAGTATTTATGGAAGACTTTAAGGCATTGGGCATTAGAGCAAAGTACGATGATGATGACAGCCGCCGCACAGGCTGGAAATTTGCGGAATATGAATTGAAAGGTGTCCCATTAAGAATTGCTATAGGTGCAAGAGATATGGAAAAAAATGTCGTGGAAATAGCACGCAGGGATACCAAAGAAAAAAATGCGATATCGATGGACGGGCTGGCAAGCACAGTTTCAGTGTTGTTACAAGATATACAGGAAAATATTTACAACAAGGCAAAAATTTTTCGCGATAGTAATATTAGAAAAGCTGATACGTGGGAAGAATTTGTAAAAATCCTGGATGATAAGGGTGGCTTTGTTTCGGCTCATTGGGATGGCCAGGCAGAAACTGAAAAAAGTATTAAAGAAAAATCGAAGGCTACCATTCGTTGCATACCCCTGAATAACATCCATGAAGAAGGTAAATGTATTTTCACCGGTGCCCCAAGTAAAGAAAGGGTATTATTTGCAAGGGCGTATTAATTTCTATAAAACAATTATTCATTGCTATTGGCATAGCCAACAGCAATGGATGCACAATCAATAATAAAACCAAACTGTGAAATGGAAAATCATGATTTGCTGAATAATGATCTGCAGGTTTCTGCACATGGATTAAGCTACTTAACAGAATCCGCCCGTTGGGGGAAGTTCCTTGCCATAATGGGATTTATATTTTGCGGATTTATGGTCATAATAGCTTTTTTTATCCCTGCAGTATTTACCCAAGTACCTCCATACAATACGATGCCATCTTCATTTAGTTCAGGAATGAAGGTTGGAATGACCGTTGTATATTTAATTTTGGCTCTTATGATGTTTTTCCCTTGTTTTTATCTTTATAAATTTTCTGTAAAAATGCAATCTGCGGTAAGGTCAGTAAACCAGGAGAATTTTGATGAATCATTGATGAGCCTCAAATCAATGTTTAAGTTTTATGGTGTGTTTACAATTATTATGCTTTCGATTTATGCACTTATAGTTATAGGAACTATTATAACTGCTGCAATGCGGTAAGCACTCCAAATCATTAACTGAAACTATTGCTTCACCACTTTTTTCATAATGATATTCCCCGCGTCATTTATTTTCATGAAATAAGTACCAGCTGCTTCAGAGGATAAATTAAAATCAACTTTATTGCCACCTGCTTTAAAATGCTGAACTACTTTACCACTTACATCAGTTATAAATACTTCAGCATTTTTTAATGGCTTACTGAATGTTACTGAAAACTTTCCTGTTGTAGGATTGGGATATAAAGCATCAATAAGCTGAACTTCCTCTGTGATTGAAGTGGTTTGTGATACACGTGTTGGATAGGGGTCAATGCCATTATTGCAAAAATAGACACGCTTTAGCCGGTTACCGGAAGCATCATACGTATGAACAATGCCGCAGGTATTAAGCGGAAGTTGCTGCGCAAAACCGGAAAATGTAAACAACAATATAATTGCACAGAGAATAAATTTGTTTTGCATAAGTTGAATTTAAAGATTTTAAAAAGTTTTATTTGTTGTCGCCTACTTATTAAATTTCATTTTATTGTAGTTTCTATTCAATCACTGATTTTTTTTATGGGCAAAAATTTACCAGTGCTATGATCTATTCGAAATTCAAAAGTCGCTTTATCCGGAATGGATGAAAGCATACCGCCTAAAATTCCAAACATTAAAGAAGCCATGGCTACAGTAGCGGTGTTGGCAGTTTCTCTTGCTTTCCCTATAAAATAAAAATCAAAACTTTTTTTGGTTACAGGATATAAACCATATTCCGTGGAAATATATAATTGACTGCCATTGCAGATGGCGTAATAGCTTTTTCTTGAGAGTTCTTTGCCTTTGGTATTGTCATTCTTTAGTTGAAAAAAAGAAGGCTTATTTGTTTTTTTATTCAATTCTTCAATAAAACCTGTTTGTGTCGGTACGTTGTTTTTAAAATCTTCATAAGATGCATATAATCCTTTTTGAGGTAAATCCACATTATAAACAGGGATCAATTTTTTTTCTGTTTCATCAATGTTTTGAATATCATAAAATGAATATGAATTTGTTTTATCAACATCAGAAGTATCGAAAGATGCAGCTCTTTGAACCAGTGTACCAAACTGCTCATTAGCTGTATTGAGTAATTTTTTGGTTACATCCCAGCCTGACCTGACAGTTGTTGTTTTATGAACAGAGAACATAAGCCTATACCGATTATCCTGTTTAAGATAACATCCTGCCTTAAAAACAAATGTGCCACTTTCAGAAAGTCCCGCTGTTAACTCCGAGAGGAAGAAATTGCGGATATTAATAAGTATGGTTCCATTTTCTTTATTTGCATCTGCAATAAGATGTAATACAGATGTTGTTAATTCGGCAGGCATAGACTGAGACAACTTTATAGGCGCCTTGCGGTTTAATGCTCCTTTTTGCACAAACCCCATATAAACAGTATCAAACCGGGTATCGGCAACTTCCACTTCAGAAAAAATAGATTTGTCAATTTTAATATTCGCAGGTTCAATATGGATGTATTCCGGTTTCTGCCCGTAAAGAGTTTGAGCAAAACAAAATAAAAATGGTAATAAAATTTTTTGCATGATATAATTTATTTTAAGGTATGCTTCTTCCTTCCTAAATTTCCTGAATAGTCTTGTGCGCCCTGCTTATATTTTTGTGCCCGAATACTCACCATAAATTAATTCAACTAACTTTTTCAATTTGAAGGTTTATATCAATACTTTTTTCGTTAATAATTTAAGCCTCCTTTCAAATCAAGCACAAATGGATGCTTGCGCCAACTATGTGCTACTTACATACTTATATTTTGCGACTACTTTCATGATTTTAGGTCAAGAAATAATAATTTTACATATAATGAATATTGGATTTAGGCGAATTCTTAATTTCAGGTTTTACTTTTACGATTTTATATATATATTTAAGAAAGTTATTGATTCTTTCTGCCTTCCCTCTATTAAAAAGATTATAATCCCTACACCCACTTTCAATTTGAATTTCTTGCATAGAACTATCCCTTTTAATATACAAGGTGGTAAAAAACGCTGGGCTTATCATGCAATCACCTTCAATAGATACTTTTGCAGGTAATTTATTTAAATGTAGTTCATAGTATTTTTCGTTTATTCCTTTTTTTTCTTCATTTGATAGTTCAAATTTTATTTCAATTGGAGACTTATCAATACTAAATACCGTATAAATTTCTTTTTTAAAATCATATCTGTAAGAACCTGCATCTTGTATTATTAGTTCAATATTTGTATGCTTTAATTTGTAAAATTTACAGGACGAAAAAAAAAATATTAAAATGAAAATGAATTTTCTCATAAAGCAGATTTTCAAGCCACAAATACTATTTTTTTTCGAGTAATTATTTAATTCCTAATTTAATATTAAAGCCATGTTTAAGTAATTCTCGCCAACTATAATAATCTGGATAATAACCAAGATAAGATCTATAAAAATTTAAAGCATCCTCACCAGCATTGTATGCTTTTGCATATGCAAAACTATACATACTTGCAGCGTGTTCAGATTGTCCATGATTATACGTAAACCTCGGTAACAAATTCCAATGATAAGCGTGAAGTAATTCATGGTTTATGACCATTTGTGAATAATTCCCACTTCCTAAAGTTGTCCCTTTCACACCAGGTGCAATCCTAATTGAGCTGCTCTTAGCACTAAACCAGCCCCCATGTTTTATATTGAGACCGTCAATAGCTTTTCCGTCTTCATTATATATTACGCCGTTAGAAAGTGAATATCCTTTAGGTAAATTGCTTTCAGTTGCTAATGAAATTTTTGTCTTAAAATCAGTTTGTATGTCATCTAAATTTCCTACATTTTTATTAATGAATTCATCTAACTCATTATCCGATGTAAATTCATCCCCAGTTCCACCGGGGACTCCAGGAGAATCCTCAATTCCTGGAACGGACAATCTATTTATTGCCCCCATTGCTCCGCCTATAATACCTCCCCATAACGCTCCACTTAAAGAGCCCTTTAATATATTTGTTCCGTTAAAGGCAGCGTTTAATCCGCCTGTAGCAAGACCCGTAATAGCTCCTTGTGCAATACCTGATCCCACCAAACCCCAGCTTGAAAAAGCTCCCGCAAGAGCACCAGCTAAATTTGCTCCAGCAGCACCAACTATCCAACCTTTCGCAAAACCACCTAAAAATGATTTGCCTTGCATATCCGCATGAATTCCACTCAGGAATGCTCCAACTATAATACCGACAAGAATAAGGGGATTATTTCCATCAGGATCAGTATAGACCAAAGGATTATTCATCGCATACGTATACCTGTTATACCCTTGGGTATTGAATGGATCGGAAATATAATTATCAGGACTTAACATGCGGCCTTCAATAGGATCATACATTCGCCCATTCATATTTATTAATGCAAATTGCGGCACATGTTCATGGCCGGTATAGCCGCGATAAAGCCAGACAGGATTTGCAGGCACTGATGCGTATTGCCAGGTAACGGGATTTCTGTTTCTGCCCCAGGCATCAAAATTTTGTTCTGCTACTTTGGTACCACCAATATCAGTAACAGTAAGAATGCTGCCAAGCTGATCGGTATAAACAAAATAAAAAGTATTCACTCCAGCCTGACTTACAATCATAGCACAAAGCCCGTTGCCGCCGCTTACATAATGTACCTCGGTGGTTACGCCGCCGCTTATTTTCTTTTCATAATTGTCGAGGTAATATTTGGTTTCAATAATGGCGCTGTTTTGTTTCAAAATACTTTTTACCCTATCGTAATCTGCTCCATAAGTATAATCCATTTGGTATGTACTCTCTGTAATGGAAGCTGTTTTAAGAAAAGGCGTATAAGCAATAACCTGGCTATTTACAGAAATATTAGCCGGAGGAGTTTGCGCTCCTGCAGGATTGGTAATATACGCTACTGCATGGAGTTTATCGGTTTTGTAAACATAATTACCTGCGTCCGTTTTAGAAGCTATATTACCCATAGAAAATGTAGCGCTTCCATCATAACTCATTGTAAGCTGGTCAACAGTATTTACAGTGGTTTTTGTAAGCCTGTTTAAAGCATCGTATTGAAAAGTCTCAGTAATATTCCTGATAGCATCCCTGCGGCTTAATAAGTTTCCATTTGCATAATTAAACGTTTGGTTTAAGTCCTGTATTAATGGAGTGTAATAGCGTACAGGCATGCCGTTAGTATAAGTGTTCACTGAAGCCTTTCCATTACCCAGCGTATAGCCAGAATAATTTCCAAAGCCATTCATTGCGGTGCCTGTAAACAAAGTTGTGGGTGAAGCCGCATTACCACCGGTTACTGTTGCTAACTCTCCATTAATATCATAGGCGTTGTTGACAACTACGCCTGATGGATATGTTATTGTCGTAAGATTGCTATAGGTATCATAATTATATTGAGTGGTGTAAGCAGTCGCGTCAACGTTAACCATTTCACTCTGGAGCCTTTTGTAAGTATCATAAGCATAATCTTTAATTATTCCATTGAAACCTGTCACCTTTGAAAGGTTGTTATTACTGCAGCCGGTAACTGCATCTTTATAATATAGATATGAAGTAGTCCCTTCAGTCCCCTGCCGGCTTGTGATACGCCCAAAATCATCATACTGCATTGTGTAGGCGTTACCGTTATTATCTGTCTGCTGAGTTAATTGGCTAAAAGCATCGTATACATAAGTGACCGTTCCTGCATTTACATCTGCAACCGTTGCCTGCCTTCCATAACTGTCGTAAGTATTTGTGATAAGAGTATTAGCGCCATGTTTTATCTGTGTTTGATTGCCCCTGCTGTCAAATATATAATCAAGCTGCCCGCCTTTATCAATAGCAGTAACAATTTTTCCCGTTGCATCAGCAATTTTTGTTGTGCTCAGCCCGGTTACATCCTGAGTCACTACCTGCATTTTACCACCTGATAACCGGGTATATGTTGATGTTATAGTATTTAATGGATTGGAAACTGATTGCAATCTGTTATAAACATCATAAGCATTCGTAGTTACTATAGGAGCTTCAGAAGGGAAATAATTGTTTGTACCTGTAAGCACATTGCCTTTGGCATCATAAGTATTTAATTGAGTAAGCCACTGATTATTAAATCCTGCAGTTTGAGATTTAAAAGACCGGCCCAGCTTATCCTTCCATATTTTAGTATCAGGTTTGCCACCGGGATAATCTGTAAATAAATAAAAAACACCTTCACCCTGCACATCCCAGATAAAGGATGTATTTACGGAAAAGCCTTGAGGCAAAATAGTTTTTTTCAATCGCCCGAATGCATCATATTGAAATGTGGTGGTAAGGCAATCGCTTGAAGTTTGTGAAAGAATATTGCCGAATAAATACTCATAAGAAGAAGATTCTGTTTGTGAAAGCCCGGTACCGGTAATTTGCTTTGTAAAGGGAAATGCACCCTTTGTATCGTAAGTTATATTACTGACACGGCTATTAAGCCCGGTTGAAGAGACTGTTATTTTAGTAGCATTTCCCAAACCATTATAGATATAGCTTGTTGTAACTGCTTTCGGTAATCCTGCAAACTCTATTTGTGATGCAATCAATCCGCTAGTGGTATAAGTAAACTGGCTGGTTTTGCTTACCGATGTAAAACCAGCTCGCAAATTTGAAACAGTTATTTGATCTGGCTTGGCAGCTACAGGAGTATTATGAATTCCATAGGTTGTCGTTGTTGTCGTTGTTTCTACAGGAGTAACAGTATTACCGGAAACAGTACCGGTTTTTACAACATTAGTTGTTACATTTCCATAACTGTCATAAGTATTTACATTTTCGGATGCGGTACCATTTAGATAATTTATATTAAGAACCTTATCAATTTTTTGAAGAAATCCTTTATTGCCGGGAGTGGAAAGATCAACAAATGAATTTGTTATCTGGGATTCTGATAATAATTCTGATGTTGCAGTCAGCAATGTTTTTTGATTAACAGTAAAGGGTACAGCGAAACTTGTATTAAAGCTGTTTTGAGTAATCGTTGTAATCCCTGTTGTGGTATTTTTTGAGGTAATCTTTTGAAAACCTAAAAAACCTTTTCCAGAACGATTCATTAATGCATCTTCATAACTCAATGTTGTTGTATTTGTACCTCCAATGCCATTAGGGAAAGTAATTGATGATGCAACATATAAAGGTAGCTGCACATAGTTGTATGGATTTTTATTCGCAGGGTCATCTAAAGAAACAATACGATTATAAAAGTATGGATAGGTTGATTTGTCGGTTAATAGTTTATAATCAAAAGCAGTTGTTACATTATGGCCATTGGTTACCTTGACCAACATTTTCTCTTTACCAAAAGGCTTGATTGAAATAAAATCTGCATTACTGAATATATTAAATCTGTTTAAAAGGTCACTCCTGCCATCTCCATTAAAATCACCTATTACAAAACCTTCCGGACTTATAACATTGTTATAGGTGTATTGCTCATTATAAAAAGAAGTAGAACCATTTACTCCTCTGCTATAATAAGCCGAAAGTTTAGAAGTGGATGTTGTTCCAATTGGATAACCATGAAGTATGTCACTTTTGCCATCGCCATTAAAGTCTCCTATTGTAATTTTATCATTTGTAAGATTAAAAGTTTGCAAAAAAGTGAAAGAAGCAGAAATAAATGAAGTACCTGTACTATATAAAATATTCCAGGAACCATTAATATTTTGTACTAATAAATCAGTCTTATGATCACCATTAAAATCACCTGTGTAATATTTACTGTCCTTTGTAATAGCAGCAGTAGTAAATAATGTGGAAGCTGCAAAAGAATATCCGGTGGCAGCACTTACTCTTTGAACAGAAATTATATAACTAATTTGATCTTTAGTAACTAAAAGTTCTGTTTTCCCATCACCATCAATATCCAAAGATGTTACTAAATCTGCATCACCAATAGTTTGCGAATAATAATTTCCGTAGGGGTTAGAGCCAATTCCAAAATTAAGTATCTCTTTATTTACTTCATTTGTACCAGGGCTGGTCATGAAAGCTTTATAATCAAAAGCATATGTTGCTACAGTGCCACCATTACAGTTTCCTATCTGACGTTTTTTTCCAAGAACTAAGATATAATCCTGGTTTCCATCACCATCAAAGTCACCGGGAAAAATAAAATTACCTTTATCAGATGCGTACTGATGTTGATAAATAATGTCTGTAGGAAATGGGTAAGTTTGTGGCAGATAATCTGTATATCCTGTCTGGTTATTAAAACCTTTTGTAAGATTAATTATTACATTAGTTAAATTTCTTTTATAAGAAGTGCAGTTAATGTTTTCGGTAGTTGTGTTAACCTGTAAAATATCGTCTCTGCCATCGCCATTGAAGTCTGAAGCAAGAAAATTAAATAATTTAGCCTGGTTCACATCCTTGATAGAAGGATTTTGCGGAAGGCTTTTTTGGTACATTATAGTGGAACTTGAATTACTAATATCGCTTAAAAGTGAATAATCAGTATATAAAAAAGTCCCTGCATTTTGATCATAATGTTTTGTCGCTGAAAAAAGATCAGTTTTCCCATCTTCATCATAATCTCCCGAAAAAAGATCTCTTGAGCCGGTAAGAGCATTGGTAGAAGTAACAGTCAAATTCTGAGGTTGATCACCATACAAAAAGATAGTGCTATTCAATGCTGTTCCATCTGTACCTTTTTCTATAATTTCTTTTAGGAATGAATTGATATTATCAAAACCATAATTGAACACGTATGTTTTTACAGCTTTATCAATATCGGCAATGATTGTTATGTCACTTAATAAATACTTAGCCGATATAGAACCTCCGGCATCATACATCGTATTTTGATCAGTTTTAAGAGCATAATTAAAATTGATGAAATTAGATGGGATTAATCCGGTATTAATATTGCCGGTATATTTTATTGTTTTAATCCTGCTGTCCCTTCCTGTATTATCATAAACATAGTCTATATAATTGCCATTAATATCTATGGAACGGTTAAGCCTCCAAAACATTACATTCAATCCATTATCTGTCTTTATACGGGAATCGGCAGTACGGCCAAATTCCAGTACCGACCCATCTTTGGCAATTACCTGGAACCAATCAGGATTATTTGCCGAGGCGGTTGTATTTGAAATGATCTTTGCAAAAGTTTCCGCTTCGCCAGCATAAACAGTTCCATTAGCGCCGTTACTGCCTGTTATCGGATTCAACCTCATACCATCTAAAACAAATCCATCTGCAGTTGTATAATTAACCGGTTGAACAATGCGATCGTTGTAAATATTTTTTCCGCTGCGGCTTATAATAGATAATCCTGAAATATTCCAGCCATATCCCACAACGCCTGCAGATGCCTGGGAATTATAACTAATACTAACAGACGGCTGCACACCATTAGTGCCTGGAGAAGAAAAAATAGGTATGGTATATGTTACTGCACCGCTTGCATCGGCAGATCCATCAACAGTGCCAACCGGTTTAGTAAGATCAATAGTTTTTATAAAGTTGGAACTGGTAAATAAAGGAGTGTATGATATAGTTGGCGGCGGCGGCGGATTAATCGTAACTGTTTTAGTAGCGATTATTGTGTTATTTATTTTCCTGGCTTTAATAGTTCCATTAGTGCATCCTGAACTATTCCATGTTATAGTTACATAATCGTAATCCCAATCTACAGCTATACCACAGGTCACTTCCCAATAATCCGCAAAAGAGCCATCGCCACAACTTAGAAAGTAAGTATAAGTATTTCCTCCTGTAGCGCTCGTTGTACCATTAATTATACATCCACCGCCACCAGGGGGTATAACATTGGGTGCTACGCTGCCACTTGTTTTGTGTTTTTGAGATTTGTCTACTATGTATTTATTCACGGTTGCTGTATCTTCCTGCCCTTTGGCAATTGTGCCCGATGTCAAGCCTATAAAAACCATGATTAAAATCTTCAAACATATATTGTATTTTTTTTCATTTAAGAAATTAACCAAAGAAAACATTCTTCTTGGAGAATTACAAAGACTTAATTCTTTTGCTTTTGCAGGAAATAATTTCATAATAGAATTGTTTCGTTTATGCATTTATGTTAGTTAAGGATTCGTTGAAAAAAAATTATAATAGAAAACATAAAAATTTGCAAAAGGGTTTTTGTAAACTTTGAAATAGATTAAATTATTGTTGCTAAAAATATTAGACAGTTATATACCGGAAGTATTTATGAGTATTATTAGTTTTGGTATTAATTATTTATAAACATAAACATTAATTTCAATCGGGAACATTTTTATATTTGTTTTTTATGCCAGTAATTTTACTGTGTGTATATTCAAACATATTCTTGAAATGTTTTAATTGAGTAATGTTTTTAATGAAATTTGTTTTCTTATTTCGAAGCCAAATAATTATAATCTGCGAGTAGCTTCTCCAAAAAATCAATAGAATATAAATCCGTAGTTATTTTCAGTACTTCCTGCACTTTATAGGCGACCCGTACACACGTGTGGGTATTATGATTTTTGTAAAAAAGATTGATTACATTTTTTATCGTATTAATATCCCGGTCGCTGAGTTTTAAAACTTCAGGATATTTTACAACATAATTTTCCTGTTGAATATCCATAAAGACAGTATCATTCACTGAAAAAACTGATCTCGTATTTACAACCACGGTATTAGCTGCTAAATCACCAAGCCGCTGATTTTTTTTTGCAACTGCAATAATGATGACAACAATAATCCCGAAAAAACCAGTGATAAGAATATATACAATAAGGCTTTCACGCGTAAGAATAGTATATCCAAAAAAGAATGGCCACTCATAAGCTTTAAACATCCAGCGCACTATATATTGGCTTAGCTGCGGCTCTCCTCCGTCAAGGCTTATTACTCTTATGTTCAGTAATTTTTTCCCGATCGTTTGCCCGTGAAGCAGCACTTCACATACCAAAGAATACAAGAGCATTGGAATAGAAATAGTGAGAATATCAATTCCTACATGGCTTTTTAATTCAGATTCGCCTACTATATTAAAACCTCCATAATAGAAATACTTCATGCTTATAAAAAATAATATCAGCAATGTAAAATCAACGAGGTAAGCAAAAAGCCTTTTGTGGAATTCCGCTATTTCAAATTCCAGGTCGATATTAAAGGGCGTAGCTATCTGTATAACAGGCATAGGGCAAATTATAATTTAAAATAGAAATTACTTTTTTTATTATTTATTTGCCCGCTAATTAACTCAATTCGAATCCGGTTATATTTGTGTTTGGCTTCTTCTGAGCATGTCGAAGGAGGCTTATCAATTATATGCAATGCGTGAAGCAAGGTTTATTAAAAAAAATGTTGATAAATGGAATAAATATCAACATGAGGAAACAAAGGACCCTGATGAAATGGCAGACAGGTTTGTAACCTTGCTGGACGATCTTTCTTATGCAAAAACATTCTACCCTCAAAGCAAAGTGACAAGGTGGATCAATGGTATTGCAGCAGGAATTTACCAAAGCATTTATCAAAATAAAAAACAAAAATATTCAAGGATATGGTTGTTTTGGAAGTATGAACTGCCATTGCTTTTTCGCCGCTATCATAAGGTTTTTTTATTTACGTTTATTCTATTTGTTTCATTTGTAGCTGTTGGAGTTATTTCTTCCACCACCGATCCAAACTATGCACCGGATTTTTTTAATCACAAGGTGCAGCTAGGTTATTATGATGATACTATTTCACGCATACGGAAAGGCGATCCTTTCGGAATATATAAAGATGATAATCCATTTTCCATGCTGGTTCGTATTGCTTATAATAATATTAGTGTCGCTTTCAAGGCCGTTGTATTTGGAGTTTTATTTGGAATAGGAACTATTCTTTTAATGTGGACCAATGGGATTATGCTGGGTTGTTTTCAATATTTATTTTTTTCGCAGGGGCTGGGATGGCAGTCTGTTATGGTCATATGGATTCATGGCACTATTGAGATATCATCCATTGTAATTGCAAGTTGTGCCGGCCTTATACTCGGCTTCGGCTGGCTTTTCCCGGGAACGTATACCCGAAGGAATTCATTTTTAAGATCTGCGAAAGATGCTATGAAAATCTGTGTAAGCCTGGTACCACTTTTTATAGTCGCCGCGTTTTTTGAAAGCTATGTCACGCACCTTATGAGTAATACCTTTCAAAAAGATTCTCATGACCTTGGTCTTCCGGTTCCTGTAAGCGTTATCATTCTCACCGGTTCCTTCTTTTTTATTTTATGGTATTTTGTGTTGTATCCTGTTCGCTTGCACAAGAAAGGTGTTCTGCTTCAAGATGGAAAAATTGTAAAGAATGGAATCGTTTATGAATTGTAAAGTTCTGAAATTTTTTATTGCAACTGTTTTATTAGTAATATTTAACGGACATTCTTTTGCCCAGGATTCTACAGATTCCCGGTTCGACACAAGTTATACATCAGGCGATGAAGATTCAGCAGATAATTTAGCTGAGATACCGGAAGATACTTTGATTATTAAAACTGCTTTTGATTCCGATAATGATTCCTTGCAAAGATGGAAACACAGCCGCGACTTTGCATATATAATGTATCTCGACAGCCTTTTGAGGAAAGAAAAAAACCTTAGAATGGACACTGTAAGTATCGACAAGAATACAGGAAAAAAGCGGCGGGCAGCGTCTTCTTCAACAGAAAGCAATTCCGATAATTTTCTCAATAGCTTTCCTTTACAAATATTTTTCTGGGCGGTTGCGATTTTCTTTATTGGTTTTATTATTTATAAATTATTTCTTACCAATGGAATTTTTGCAAAAAAAAGTACCAAGGTAGCTGAAGAGCAAATTGAAAATGAACCTGAAGGGCTGAATGAATATTCACAATACGATAGTCTCATTCGTGAGGCAGAAACCAAAAGTGATTATAATTTATCAACGAGATATTTGTATTTGCAAACCCTTAAAAAGCTTGCTGACAGGGAATTGATATTATATTCACCTGATAAAACAAATCACAGTTATATAAAAGAATTGTTGAATGAACATTACAGAAAGGATTTTGCTTCATTGACTCTTAATTATGAATACGTGTGGTATGGGAAATTTGTTATAAAATCCGGGCATTACCAGCAACTGAAAGAACAATTCAAATCATTCAACAAAAAAGTCTAAGCTGCTTGAAATTATTTTTTATATACAGGCTTTTTTTTATTACGGTTTTTCTCAGTTGTACCGGCTGCAGGAATTCAGGAAAACGTGCGCTTCCTCCGCTCAATGAAAATTACCGGAAAACCGATAAACAACCTTTTGGAACCTTTGTCGCATACAACCAATTCAGGCATTTATTTGGCGACCGGTATGTTGAAGATATTACGGAGCCTTTTGATGAGCTGTGGAAGAATATAAAATCGTATTCAACAGGTAAAAAATACTCTCTTTATTTCCTTGTTGCTAAAAATCTCGTTTTAAATTATTCTGAAGTAAAAGCTTTCTTAGATTATGTAAAAGCAGGGAATGATCTTTTTATTTCTGCAGATTATGTAGATAATCGTTTGCTTGAAAATATAAATTGCAATACAGACAGGGAGGGAGAAATTACCGAAGAGTTGAAAGGAGATATGCATAAAACTCATGTGAATATATTTTTTGGCGAAGACTTTACAACACCCGCTTACAGCTATTATTACTATCCTTTCTTAAATGCATTGTCGGGTTATGATACAGCATTCACAAGGGTTCTGGGGACCAACGAAATTAGCGCTCCTAATTATATAGTTTTGTTTTCCGGCAAGGGGCGTATTTATCTTCATGTAGCGCCACGCATTTTTGGAAATTATTTCTTACTCACAAACGACAATTATAAATATTTTGAAAATGTAATTTCTTATCTCCGTTCTGATCCTAAAAATATTTACTGGGATGAGTATTATAAAAACTCCGGCTCTTCACGGCGAAGAAATAATAGTAATTCAGTAGATGATAATTTTTCATCATTAAATGTTATTAAACAACATCCTCCTTTGCTTTGGGCATTTTGGATCGCTGTAGCCGGGTTGTTATTGTTCATTTTATTTAATATAAAAAGAAAACAAAGAATTATACCTGTCATAAAGCCGAATGTAAACACAACAGTTACTTTTACAGAAACCGTTGGAAGGTTATATCTTCAAAAAAAAGATAACAGGCATATAGCCGAAAAGATGATCACTTATTTTTATGAGCACATTCGCAATAAGTATTTCATAAGTACTGCAAATATTGATGATGACTTTATTAATTCGATTTCCGGCAAGTCCGGCTTTTCAAAAGAAAAAACCCAGCAGTTATTTGCATTGATTCAACAAATTCGTTCTGAAGAAAATATAGAAGATACTGTGCTACTGAAGCTAAATACAGAAATAGAAAATTTTACAAAAGTTAAAAACTGATGGAAGAAAATGTTTTTGAACAGAGAATTGACCTTAGTGCTTTAAACAAGTCTGTTGCCGATATAAGAAATGAAATCAGCAAAGTGATCGTTGGCCAGCATGAAATGGTTGACATGCTTATGATTGGTTTGTTGTGTGATGGCCATATTTTGATTGAAGGAGTTCCCGGTGTTGCAAAAACCCTCACTGCAAAACTAATGGCTAAGATCATAGATGCGGATTTTTCCCGCATCCAGTTTACACCTGATCTTATGCCCAGTGATGTTTTAGGAACATCAGTATTTAATCCCGTAGAGGCAGAGTTCCAGTTCAAAAAAGGTCCTATTTTCAGTAACATTATTTTGATAGATGAGATAAACCGTGCTCCTGCAAAAACGCAGGCGGCCTTATTTGAAGTAATGGAAGAAAGACAGGTTACTATTGATGGCAGCACGCATATTATGGAGTTTCCGTTTATTGTTCTGGCGACACAAAATCCTATCGAGCAGGAGGGAACCTACAGGCTGCCCGAGGCGCAGCTCGACAGGTTTTTATTTAAGATAAATGTGAGGTACCCATCACTTGAAGAAGAAATACATATTCTTTTAAACCAACAGGCGCTTGCTCAAAATGCATTGCTTGAAGATGTAAATAAAATAATCTCTCCCAGTGATATATTGCGTTACCGTCAAACGATACAGGATGTACTTATTGATCCAAAGCTGGTGGAATTTATTGCAAAAATTGTCAATGCAACAAGAAACAATTCTTCATTATTTTTGGGAGCGTCGCCGCGTGCCTCGCTTGCAATACTAAGGGCTTCAAAAGCCGATGCCGCAATAAAAGGAAGAGATTTTGTGAAGCCTGAAGACGTGCTTGAAATGGCGACTCCTGTAATGCGGCACAGGATAATATTAACTCCTGAAAAAGAAATGGAAGGCATTACACCTGATGAGCTAATTCAAAATATAATCAGCAGTGTAGAAATTCCGCGATGAAGTCACGATGTGATAATTATACAATTCTTAACGCTCCTGAAATAAAAGCAAAAGCAAACAAGACCTAAACATTTGTCAACGATAAAAAAATATTTTGGCGACCTTTTTATTATCTCCCGGTTTTATGCATCCCTGTTGGGTTGTGTAATCTTATTTGTAGTTTCTTTTTATATTACAGCACTTGAATCAATAGCAGTAATAGTTTTTTTTGTTTTTATTATTCTGTGTTTTGTTGATTATATTTTTTTATTTTTTTCAAAAAAGATTGCGTCAGCAAAAAGAAACACGGCTGGCCGGTTAAGCAATGGCGATGAAAATAAAATTGAGCTTATTGTAAAAAATGATTTTTCTTTCCCGGTTACCCTAAAAATTATAGATGAGCTTCCACCACAGTTCCAGTTAAGGAATTGGGAAAAGTATTTGTATTTAAAATCCCGTCAGCAAAAAAAATTGCAATGGTATTTACGCCCTTTGCAAAGAGGGGAATATCATTTTGGTAATATTCACTTGTTTGTTTCTTCTCCCTTGAAATTTTTAAGCCGTAGATTAACAAGCTATGCACAAGAAACCATTCACGTTTATCCTTCGTTCGTGCAGTTACATAAATATGAGCTTCTGTCAAATGCAACAATCCAACATGAAAGTGGAAGCAGCCGTATGCGTAAGATAGGCCAGAGCATGGAGTTTGAGCAGATCAAAGAATATGTTACAGGCGATGACATTCGAACACTAAACTGGAAGGCTTCGGCAAGAAGAGGAAGTTTAATGGTAAATAATTTTATGGATGAAAGGTCGCAGCAGGTATATTGCATTATTGATAAAGGCCGCCTTATGAAAATGCCATTTGGCGGGTTAACATTGCTCGATCATGCGATAAACAGTTGCCTTGTACTTAGTAATGTTTGCCTTAAAAAACAGGATAGGGTTGGAGTGATCACATTTTCAAACACGATCGGCTCTGTTCTCGCCGCGGACCGGAAGCCGGTCCAGAAGGAAAATATTCTGCAGATGCTTTATAATCAAACTACTGGTTTTCTTGAAAGTGATTTTGAAATGCTGTATATGCAAATCCGAAACAGTATCAAGCACAGGAGCCTTTTGATACTCTTCACAAATTTTGAATCATTATCCGGGCTTAACAGGCAATTGAATTATTTACGTTCGCTTGCAAACCATCATCTATTGCTGGTTGTGTTTTTTGAAAATACTGAATTGGATAAATTGGTTACCTCACCTGCAACTAATATCGAAGAAGTTTATATTAAAACCATCGCTGAAAAATTTGCTTTTGAAAAAAGGCTTATTGCAAAAGAACTTTCAAAATATGGGATTTTATCATTGCTAAGCTCCCCACAAAAACTTACCGTAAATACAATTAATAAATATCTTGAGTTAAAAACAAGGCAGGCAATTTAATTTTTTTAATGACAAACAATACTTTCGAAGAAGGAAGGGTTTTGCTAATAGATAAACCTTTGCATTGGACATCATTTGACGTAGTAAGAAAGATCCGCAATACCATTAAAATAAAAAAAGTAGGGCATGCAGGAACACTCGACCCATTGGCAACAGGATTATTAATTGTATGTACCGGCAAGTTTACTAAAAAAATTAATGAATACATGTCGCAGGAAAAGGAATATGCCGGTTCAATTACCCTGGGTGCCACCACATCTACTTATGACCTTGAAAGCAAGCCGGAAAATTTTAAATCAGCTAATAATATTACAGAAGAATTAATTCTTGGCACAGCAACAAAATTTACAGGGGAAATCATGCAGGTTCCGCCAATATATTCAGCAATAAAACAAAATGGAAAACCAGTGTACCTGCTTGCACGTAAAGGTGTAGATGTTGTACTGGAACCGAGAAAAATTTCTATAAATAAATTTGAAGTTACTGGAATAGAAATGCCTGAAATATTTTTTAAAGTTGTTTGCACAACCGGAACGTATATACGCAGTCTTGCAAATGATTTTGGCGAGGTGCTTGGCTGTGGTGGCTATTTAAGTGGTTTATGCCGTACCCGTATTGGTAATTATGATTTGAAAGATGCAATAACTGTTGATGAGTTTGTGAAGTCAATGCATAATATTTAAAATGTTACAATCCGTTGGAAGACCGGGCTGTAAGGGCCAGCACTCAACCTATGGCAGGGTAATATGGCATCTGCATTCTAATTCATTCATCCCGTTATGGAGTAAAGGCAATCAACCTTTTTAATCACGCCATAGCCAGCGTAAGTACAAAAAATGTTTCGTTTAAAGCAAACACACTATGTGGAACATTTTTATGACGCGCCAGCATTTGTCCTTTATGAAGTTCTACTGTTTCAGGCTCTGTTGTAAATTTTATGTATCCTTCAAGCACCTGCACACTACTAACACCATTAGCTGTATGTGTTTTTAGTTCCGCACCTTCATGCAAGCCGATTAGAACAATGCGCATATTGTCTGATTTGAAAATGGTGATAGAGTTACGGTCACTTTCCTTCCATGTTGGCTCATCTTGTATCTGTTTCATAAAATTGTTCAGATCCATCGTAATTAAAGAAGCTTCTAACATGCGATCGCCTTCGGGGCGCTGTGGTGTGGCTTCGTTTGATTTATTTTCCATATACTTTATTTTTTAAAACTTAAAATTCTTTTAGGGCTTGAATGACAGATTCATCGAACATGCCGCTGCAATTTCTCTGCCAGAGCCGATAAAACTTCATTTTAAAAAATACGATTGAGGATATAAAAATTAAAAATATTTTTTGATAGACAAAAGCTCAGAGCGTTTCATATTTTTCCACATTTATCACTTGTAAAAAGTATTAATGTACATCTGGCAAAGGCCGCGTTACCTTGTTCATACTTACAGTGATCCATATCAATCCGGTTCCCATAATAATAGCGGCATAAAATAAAATCATATTTGCATAAGGCAGTGGCTCAACCTCTATCGCCTCAAGCCCCTGTATCATTAAAATAATTTCCTGGATCAATACACCCGTCACAAAAATAAAAACGCCAACTTTTGAAATGTGGCGCTGCATATCACTTAAAATTTGATTGATATAACCCAGTATAAAAAAGGAAATAATACCTAAAAAAGATAAATGCAAATAACCGATAACTATCGGCCTGAATCCGAATGCATAATGACTGAAAAAAGGAATAACAGAAAGCATTTGCAAAATAATTTTTAAAATAAAAGCAATGGACGTCATTATCCATAAATACCTGGCAGATTTAGTAATCTCATTTTTAAAATTTTGCATTACTGCAAGAAGCAATTTTATGAAATAAAATAAAACGATTAGTTGCAAAATGCCTGAAATATCGGCGATCCAAATCAATTCCTTTGGCAACTTCAGCCAAAGAATAGAAAGAAAATAAGTAGGGACAACCGTTACAGCCATTACGATAAATAATTTTTTATCGATAGCAACGGCAGGCAAAATATCTTTTTTGTATAAATAAGAAAACAACAATCCGAAGCAGGCAAATAAAAACCAGCCGTTATATTGAAAATGAAGAAAAAAATAAATAGCGCCAAAATAATAATCCTGCACCATAATATGGTTGGCCATTAAATAAACAAGCATAAACGCACCCAAAGAAGAACAGGCCCAAAGCAATAATGCTGCTTTAAACCATTTGGGAGCATAGGATGTATCGTTAACTTTAGTAAGGTCGCGCCATAAATAAAAAATAAAAAAGTAAGAGATAAAAATTGAAACGGTAGAAAATGTAATGGAGAAGAAAGCATAACCTTCTGCCATAAACGAGAAGAACATCCCATAAGCAACTATGCAATTAGCTAATAGTAACCAATGATACTTTTTGTAATTGGTGTTTACATTATGCTGCTGTAGGTAATTTACCATAAGAGCCATTAATGCCAGTGTAACCCACCCATCAAATGCGAAATGCGAGTGGGCATACAATAAATATTTTTGATTTATAGATGGTAGCGGGAAATTAATTTTATAACGCAATGTAATGCCCGCCAATGCTACAACACAAAAATTAATCAGCGCTATCTGAATCCATTGCCTTGCTTTAAATACCTCTCTTTCCATATTTTGTTATTAAAACTAAAATCATATTTAAGAATCATTAAAATAAAAAGAAATCTTGCTTTAATAAACTTATTCATTTTTAAGTGAAAGAAACAGGTATCACGAAATAAAATATATGATGTGTATCATTCTTAATTATGATTATGCACATAATTAATGCTACCTTGACAAAGTAGTATTGCATAAAAATACAATTATCTTATATGAAGAAAATAATCATCATTTGTTCTTTAGCCTTACTCTTAGCTGCCTGCGGGGGTTCCGGCGAAAAAGGTAATGTTACTACCGAACCTACAACAGCTAAAGATACAAGCGGCGGTGAGATGATGCCAAATCCCGGCGGAGCTAATCCCTCTTACGATCCCAACCGTGGAGAAGGTAAATTTCATGATGTACAAATGAGCGGTAAGCTTGATGCATCCATGGCGGCAAAAGGTGAAAAAATTGCTGAATTAAAATGCCAGTCATGCCAC
>DASYOM010000194.1:0-4470 GCA_036007765.1 Chitinophagaceae bacterium
GATTTCATTTAGGTCGTTACCATGAGGTTATCTATCAATCTTACATTGTTTAAATATGCTGCAACTAAAATTATGAGACCGTTAGAGGATGTAAAATTTTCAATAATTTCAAGATTTTCTGTTGTAGCTATTTCCAGGTAATCAATTTTAAAACCACAATCTTCTAGTTTAGATATTGCCTTATTCTTCAATGTCTGAATTTCCCCCGGGGCCAATTCTTTTTTTATTTGCACAAGTGATTTGTATAATTGTGCAGCGATATTTTTCTCTTCATCTGTTAACCTTAAGTTCCGGCTGCTCATAGCAAGCCCGTTTGATTCACGTAGGGTAGGGGCTATTATTATTTCCAGGTTTTTACCTATTAAGCCTGCAAGCTTTTTAATAATAAGGCTTTGCTGAAAATCTTTTTGCCCGAGAAATAAATGTGTAGGCTCTACAATATTGAGTAACTTTTCTACAACCATACAGACACCCTGGAAATGCCCGGGCCTGTATTTTCCTTCAAGGATAGTTTCAAGGTATCCAATATCAAAATGTTTCTTTTTTGCATTTTCATCAGGGTAAATTTCTTTTTCGCCGGGAAGAAATAAGATATCACAGCCATTTTTTTCCAGCATCATAATATCTGCTTCAATTTTCACAGGATAATTTTTATAATCTTCAGGATTATTAAACTGAACAGGATTTACGTAAATACTGCTAACGGTAATATCTGTTTCATTTTTACTTTTCTCAATCAGCGATATGTGCCCGGAATGCAGGGCCCCCATCGTTGGAACAAAACCAATACGAAGATCATTTCGTTTAATTTTTATTAAGTGAGCCTGTAAATCTTTAGAATGCTTAAATAGTATCATGTTGCTTCGAAATATCGCACGACATTGTGTTTAGCGTGATTTAACTAAAAAAATTTGTAACTTCGCCGCCTGTTAAAAAAAACTGATACGGCTAATTTAACTCTTCGCAAATGTCAACAAAGAAAAGAATTTTATTTATTGCAAACGAAATGTCTCCTTACCTGGAAATGACTGAATTTGCAGAAATCGTAAACAGGCTTGCGGTTAAATCAAACGAAAGCGGGATGGAAGTTCGTTGCATAATGCCACGTTTTGGAATAATAAATGAGCGCAGGCACAGGTTACATGAGGTAGTAAGGCTTTCCGGCATCAACGTTTCAATTGATGGAGACGATTATCCTTTGGTAATTAAAGTTGCCTCGCTGCCAAACGCAAGGCTTCAAATTTATTTTCTGGACAATGAAGATCTTTTCAAAAGAAAAACATTATTTCATGATGATAATGAAAAATGGTTTCCTGATAATGTTGTAAGAACAGTTCTGTTTTGTAAAGGCGCTTTGGAAACAGTAAAAAAATTTGGATGGCCACCCGATATTATTCATTGCAGTGGCTGGATGACGGGGCTTATTCCTATGTATATAAAAACTGCTTATAAGAAAGAGCCCGTTTTTAGCAATTGCAAAATCATTTACACAATTGGCCAGAATACTTTTAAGGAAAAGATTGGCCCTGATTTTATAAAGCTTGCCACAATTAATTCTAATATAAAGGAAAAAGATTTTGAACCGTTCAAAGAAGGAAATAATGTTGCAATGTTCCGTGGGGGTGCAACTTATGCAGATGCAATAACTTTTGGCGCTGAAAAGGTGGATAAAAAGCTAGTAGAAGAATTCACTAAAGTCAGGGGTAAAAAAGTTTTAAAGTATGATCCGGAATCAGATTTAACAGACTATTTACAATTGTATGCCGACCTTGCGGACAAATAATTTCCCATACATTTTATTATTACAAACTAATCTTTTTACGTGTTGAAATGCCAATTGAAAACTGCCCTGTCAGGAGTATTATTTTTGCTTTTTTTAAATTGGAGCTGCACGAAGATCGATACCACTGAACTTGGCCGGGGCCTTATCCCGGTTGTAGATAATATAAATACATTTGACACTACCATTGATATAATCGTTAATAATTTTGATTCTGTTTCTTCAGAATGCGATTCCATTCTTTCTACTGATCTGCATGCCCTGGGCATAATAGACAATGATCCTTATTTTGGTAAAGCTTCGGCCAATATCTATGTTGAATTTAAGCCACAAACTTTCCCTACTACTATTTCTGATTCTTTAATCCTTGATTCAGCATTTTTAGTGTTGCATTATTCGCATACTTACGGGGATAGTAACCTGCTTCAAAAAGTGCGGGTTTATGGATTGACGAATTCATTCATACTTGATTCAACATATACGACATGTAGTATTTTACCTTACGATAATTTTAATTTGCTTGGGGAAAAAATGTATTTTCCGAAGGACCTCGATGATTCAATTCATAGCGTGCGTGAGGATGCAACAAACCAGTTACGCATACCAATCGATACTGCTTTTGTGCGAGGCCTTCTTGATACGAACAGGTTAAACAGCGATTCAGCATTTAAAGAATATTTGAAAGGATTTGCTATAGTTGCTGACGAGGCTTTTGGCGGAAATGCGTTCAGTTATTTCAACATTACGGATATATCTTCAAGGCTATCCATTTATGCAACTTCAACTAAAGCAGGGTTGCAAGATTCGGTGATGGTTTATGATTTCCCCTTTACCCGGCAGTCAGGTCACTCAAATTCGATAATCAGGGAAAGAGGCTCCTCAGAAATTACAAATAATGTTTCGCATCCGGCAAAAGGCAATGATTTTGTATATATTCAAACTTCGCCCGGAAGTTATGCTGAGCTTACAATTCCGGGACTTGCAAGTTTGTCTAATAGAGTAATCCACCGGGCTGAACTTATTGCAGAGCAGGTGTATTCTCCCCTTACTTTTGATAACTATTTGACTGCACCATCGTTGCTTTACCTGGATACAAAAGATACTTCTACTAACGGGAGGTATATCCCAATTCCCTGCGATTTTACGACTTTGAACCAGCAACCTAACTTTAGTATTTTTGGTGGTATAAGAAAGTCCTCTGTTGATTTGCAGGGTAAAACGATAAGTAAATATGTTTTCAACATATCGAGATATGTTCAATCCATTGTTACCAAAAAAAGAAATAATGCAGTTTTAAGATTAAGGGCTCCAAATAATATTGTAAATCGCACCGCTTACATTGACAGGTGTAACCAGGGAGTTTCACCATTCAATTTTACAATAAACAATATAGCCGAAGGAAGGATAAAATTATATGGCACCGATAATACGAATCCCCAAAAGCTAAGATTACATATTGTGTATTCAATTCTTTAAAATTTCATTTGCCCTTAAAATTCACTCATACAAAATTGCATTTTGTTCAATCATGCCTAAACCATAATTTTGCCGCTCAAAAAATAAAACAAACATGCCCTATTTATTTACTTCCGAATCAGTGAGCGAAGGACACCCTGATAAAGTTGCTGACCAGATAAGCGATGCCCTTATTGATAATTTTCTTGCTTTTGATCCCCAAAGCAAAGTGGCGTGTGAGACTCTTGTAACAACAGGGCAGGTTGTTCTTGCCGGTGAAGTGAAATCCAAGGCTTACCTTGATGTGCAGGAGATTGCCCGTGATGTTATCAGGAAAATAGGCTACACGAAAAGTGAATATATGTTCGAAGCAAATTCATGTGGTATTTTTTCTGCTATACATGAGCAATCTGCAGATATTAACCAGGGAGTTGACAGGAAAACAAAACAAGAGCAGGGGGCGGGCGACCAGGGAATGATGTTTGGGTATGCAACAAATGAAACTGATAATTATATGCCACTCGCACTTGATATTGCACACAGTATATTAATTGAACTTGCTGCGTTAAGAAGAGAGTGTAAAGAAATTAAATATTTACGCCCTGATGCTAAAAGCCAGGTTACGCTTGAATATGGAGATGATGGGAAACCACAAAGAATTGATGCAATTGTAGTATCTACACAACATGATGATTTTGGTGATGAAACTAAGATGCTGAAAAAAATTTCAGACGATATAAAGAAAATTTTAGTTCCGCGAATGAAGAAAAAATATCCGCAGTATGCGCATTTCTTTAATGATAAAATAAAATATCATATTAATCCAACAGGCAAGTTTGTAATAGGCGGCCCTCATGGAGATACAGGGCTTACCGGGAGAAAAATTATTGTTGACACTTATGGCGGGAAAGGTGCACATGGTGGTGGCGCCTTCAGTGGAAAAGATCCAAGTAAAGTGGATCGCAGCGCTGCTTATGCAACGAGGCACATAGCAAAAAATCTTGTCGCCGCAGGTGTTTGTGATGAAGTACTTGTGCAGGTTTCATATGCTATTGGCGTTGCGGAACCAACAAGTATCAATGTAAATACTTATGGCACATCTAAATTAAAAATAAATGATGGGGAGATCGCTGAAAAATTAAAATCAATATTTGACATGCGCCCGTACTTTATTGAACAGCGCCTTAAACTTCGTAACCCTATTTATAGTGAAACTGCTGCCTACGGGCACATGG
>DASYOM010000195.1:0-6433 GCA_036007765.1 Chitinophagaceae bacterium
TATTTATTTTTTGCTGTTCCCTGTTTTGCTGAATTAAATCGAAGTTGTTATTAAAAAGAAAGGTTTCCTTTTGAACATCTGTTTCTGTCTTATTATTTTCTAATAATCTTTTATCATTCTTAATTGTATAAGATGAATTGAGGTTCCAGCTAAGTTTTAGTCCGCCAATATAAAACCAGTCAAATTGATTTTTTAACTGGTTCAGTCCCGGCTTGCCATATCCACCTTGTGCGAATGCGCTAAGGCGAGGTTTTGTTTTGGAATTAAGTAAACTCAGTTGAGTATCATATAACTTTTTCTGCAACTCAAATACTTTAAGTTCAGGCCGGGTATTAGCAATACTATTTGGATTGTCTTTAATTTCCGGCATTAATAGTTGAGCGGCTGAATCAATTTCTTTTCCCGTAAAAGCGCTCAGCATCTCCAGGTAAGAATCTATTCCCGATTCAATCTCAAACTTTTTCTGCTGTTGCAACAGCATCTCTGATTGTACCTGGTCAACATCTGCTTTGTAAGCAGTCCCATTATCCAAAGAAGCCTGAACTCTTTGATTCGTTTCATTCAGGTCATTATTAAGAATGACATTTTGCTCTAGTTGGTACTGAAGTAAAAGCGCCCCGAAGAAAAGTTGATTGACCCTTTCTTTAACAACATACAGATCTTTTTGTAATCCTGCAGTTTCAAGCGCTAAAGAAGCTTCCTGTATTTTCTTTTGAGCTTTGATAGCGCCGCCGTCATATATAGTTTCATTTATTTCAACCGTTGTTTTATACTGGTCTTTATCCAATGGTTGAATATTAAAGCCCGCAGCTTTTACGCTGGTTACATCTGATTGGTAAGTTGCCTGGCCAATGAATGAAATTTGCGGCAAATAACCTTTTTCAATATTAGCTAGGTTATACTCATTTGCTTTATTAATTAGAGCAGCTTTCTTTATTAGCGGATAGTTATTCTTAGCCCACTCATAGCAACTGTCAATAGTAACTTTCATATTATCCTGCGCATTTGCTAAAAAGGTCATAAAAAGTGATGAGATTACCAACGCAATCAAGGTTATGTACTTTTTTGTTTGTGTGCTCATTGGTTTATTTTTTTATTGACTGCCAGATGATGTCAACTACATCGGTTTTTCTTTTTTCCATCATAGCAGCGTAAGATTTTTCATTTAAAGTAAAAATCTTCATCAGCATTGGCTTTGCGAGGATGGGAAAGATTGTAAGCGATTGAATATTTATAAGCAAATCTTCCGCATTGATTTTTTTGATGATACCTTTTTTATTTTCCTGCTTGATTTGTTCATTAAGTCCGCTTAATAATTTTTTTACGGGTATACTATCTATATTTTGAAACACGATCTTAGGGTTGCGATGTATTTCATTAATAATAAAAACCGGTAGCTCGGGTAACTGAGTAAGCCTGTCTATATCCAAATCCACAATTTTTTTTATTTTTTCTTTCAGTGACACATCTGAATCGACGAAAGCTACAAGGCCGGACATAAAGTTTATAAATTCCTTATGAAAAATCGCGGAGAACAATTTTTCCTTACTTCTGAAATAATAATTAACCATACTTTTAGGCGAGCCTGCTTCTGTCGCGATATCCTGAACAGTCGCTCCGTCAAAACCTTTTTGCTTAAAGATTTTATGTGCAGCCTGCAAAATTATTTCTTCAGAACTTGTTAAGTTTTGTTTCATCGTACAATCGTTTCGAACACTTGTTCGAATGCAAATGTATAAAATTTTTATTGCGAACAATATTTTTTTAAAAAAATATCAGAACTCAAAAAAGAAAATTATTTAAATGATCCCGGGGTTTAATTTCATCGTTGTTGGATGAAATGAGCGGTTCATCCTAGTAGAAGTAAGAAATAGTAAGGAATAGTAAGGAATAGTAAGGAATAGTAAGGGCTAATCCTTTACATATTTCTTTACGGGCAACTGAACATGATTTACCAACCACTAATGCTGGTTCTGTTTCTATAGAGCAGCTCTTTTCTAGCCTATTTTATATAAGGCAATCTGTGCTTTACGGCCGTCATCATAAAAAATAATATCAATGAAAAATTTCTACTGATGATGCGCTTGCAGGAAATGTTGTTAAGAACAAGGTCCAAGAAAACGCTGGCAACAATTTAAAAAGCCCTTAATTTTTTATTAGCTGGCGTGTAATATTAATTCCACCACCAGTCAATCTTAGTTGATAAATTCCGGGTGTGACTGCGTTTGGAAACTCTATGCCTTCAGTTGCTGAGCCCCCTTCATGATGCATCATTTTAGTTACTACCTGCTGACCAAGCTTATTAGTCAGGCTTATAAAATAATTTCCTTTTGGAAGGTTTACCTGTAAAGAAACAATATTTCCAATAACAGGATTAGGACTAACGGTTATGATATGTGCAGAGTTATTGCGAATGTTTACTTTCAATACCCGGCTATACGTTATTTGGCCAGTTTCAATTGTTTTTATTCTGTAAAAGCCTACCCCACTAAAAGGATTAGGATCAAACAGGCTATACTTGATAAGGGCACTGCTATTACCTTTTGCCTGAACACTACCAAGTTTTATAAATTGCTGTCCGTTTTCTGATCGCTCTATTTCATACCTCTCTATATTTATTTCCTGCTGAGCAGTCCATTCTATTTTCACTCCTGCATTTTGTTGGTATGCTTTAATGTCTGTAAGTGTAACGGGTGTTACAGAAAGATCTATTTGAAAAACAGAAACTGAAATGGAACCGCTATTAGCTATTACAATTTCAGGAATTCCATCTCCATCCACATCTCCGATTGCAGCAGAAATAGGAGCAGTACCTGTAGTAAAATCTACTTTTGCAGCAGCACTTATATTACCTGGAGTAGAAGTATTGCGCAATACTGACATACTATAAGGGGTGCCATTATTAGCAGTCACAAAGTCTGGCTTACCGTCTCCATCTACATCGCCGATTGCAACAGAGTAGGGAGCATTTCCCGTAGTAAAGTCAACTTTAGCAGCCATACTTATACTGCCTGAAGTTGAAGTATTGCGCAGTACTGATATACTATTAGAACTATTATTAGCAACCACCAGGTCTGGCTTGCCATCTCCATCCATATCACCTATAGCAACAGAACGAGGAACACTTCCTGTAGTAAAGTTAACATTAACAGCAAAACTTATATTGCCTGATGTAGAAGTGTTGCGCAGTACTGATATATTAGCTCCGTTTTGATTAGCAGTAACCAGGTCGGGCTTTCCATCGCCATCTACATCACCAACTGCAACAGCATAAGGAGTAGAAACAGCTGCAAAATCTATTTTAGCAGCGAAAGAAGAGGCATCAATACTTCCTGAGGTGGAAGTATTGCGAAATACTGATACAGTGCTGGAGCCTCCATTAACAATTATAAGGTCAGGCTTGCCATCTCCATCCACATCACCGATTGCAACAGAAGTAGGAAAAGAACCCGTAGCAGGAAAATCAACTGTAGCAGCCGCACTTATACTGCCTGAACTAGAAGTATTGCGAAATACTGATATAGTACGTGAGCCCGAATTAGCAACCACAATGTCTGGCTTGCCATCTCCATCTACATCGCCTGTTGCTACAGAATAAGGAGTGCTGCCAGGGATTAAATCCACTTTAGCAGCAAATGATGACGCAATAATATTGCCTGGTGTAGAAGTATTGCGCAGTACTGATACAGCGTTATTTTGAGTAGCAACAACAAGGTCTGCCTTGCCATCGCCATCCACATCGCTAAATGCAACCGAATAAGGTGCAACATTTGTTGTAAAATCAACTTTTGGCTTATAAAAGTTAGCAGGTATCCCTGTACCAAAGGGATTGGTAAAAGTTATTATAAATGGTTTTGATGAATAACCTGTAAGGTGTGTAACATTATTCAATACGGATATGGGCTTATAGGTTGCGCCAACAGGTACAGTTACAGTTAAGCTGGTAGTTGTGCCTGCTGTAACGGTTGCTTTTACCGCACCAAAATATACAATGTTATTAATTGCAGTAGCATTAAAGTTTGTACCGGTTATAGTTATGCTGGTACCCACTGCTCCGCTTGCAGGAGTGAAAGAAGTAATAGTTGGTTGTGCTGCTACTTTTATTGTAACAAATAAAATAAATGCAAATAATGTTTTGCAAACTGAAGGTAGATATTTAGACATGTGTTTAGGTTTTAAAAAAATCCGGTTTAATAATTAAATGACTATAAAAAATATTAAGAGAGTTCTCCCTAAGTTTATTTAATGATGATAATATTTCATAGAAACATTATTTTTTTACTCAATGCCAAAAGCAAAAATTGTAATGCCTTCATCCATACTTCCCATGCTTTGATTTATGGTAAATGCATATTCTCCTTTTTCTAAAGATTTATCAATCGCCAGTTCCCAGTAATCCTCTTTAATTTTCTTTACACTGAAAGTATATTTATCGCTTGACTTTGTTTTTTTACCGGCAAAGGGAATAGCGCCGCCACTCTTTTGCATTAATATTTTTCACACCTTCTATAATATATCCATATTCAAAACCACCAAAGCCGCCCAATTTTGTTTTCGTTTCCGATTTGGAAGTATTTTTTTCCAATCTAACGGCTGTAATGGTATTGCCTTTTTTCAGGTAAGACACTTCGTTACTAAATTCAGGTTCAGGATAAACCTGTGCATGTATTGCAAATGAACAGTATAAAAAATAAGCTACTGCAAGGATACATTTTTTCATTGCTCTGGTTTTTTTGATGGAGCAGGTTTTTTACCAAACCGCCAGCCAAGGAATATTTGAAAAACATTATTTTTCACATTCACTTTTGGAATAAAAGAGGGTGTCGCGCCGGATGAATAATTAGCAGTGTCCTGGAATACATTGCCAAGGCTGATATTGACCCTTGCACCTATTAACAATCCACTTACGGGATGTATCTCAATACCGCCACCGTAACCGTAATCAAACCTGTTATATAAAGCCAGCACTTTACTTCCGCTATAGGCGCTGTTTCCACTGGCACTGCTATCTACTTTCGCATTGAGTAAATAAGCCATTTGACCGCCTACCTGAATCTGAAAATACTTTGTGATATTGATAGCCATGAATTGCGGGAGCATTATGTAATCAAGATTTACATTACCTGTATTCGTATTTGTTTTGTAATTATAACCCTGGCGTGAAAATATCAACTCTGTTCTGGAACCGATTACACCCCTTGATGAGGGCGCCAAAAAAAGTCCGGCATGAAACCCGGTGCGGGTGTTATTATTAATAGATGAGGCCTTGGTAACGTTTGCAAAGTTGAGGCCTGCTTTTATACCTATTTGTGCGTATATGCCACACGGTGAGATAAGCATCAGGCAAAAGATTATTTTTTTCATTTTAATTATTTTAAAGGTTTACATATTTTCAGGAATCGTATGTTTTCTTCTAAGATTTCAATTAATATTTTTCCAGTCAATACCAAATGCGAACACGTTAAATTCTTTCTGTTCCATATTTTTTACCCACACAAAGCCATATTCACCGGCCTCCATCGCATCAGCAAACTGAATCATGTAATTGTCTTTTGAGACAGCTTTTACATTGAAGCTGACGAGCTTTCCTTTTCCATCTTCATTATTATTGAGCAAACCCTCTTTTGAGGTAATCGTTACTTCACGTTTTTGTTCAGCAGGTATAAACTTGTATAATTTTATATAAGATGTAAGGTCTATTACATCGCCTGTGGTTTTAATGTAGAAGATGATATTATTTTTTGCTATAAACCTTGCTTTTGAAGAAGGATTATCCATGCTGAAGAATTGTTTGGTGCCTTTTAGACCGAGCGTTTTCTTTTTTGAAATAAGTTGTGCTGTGATGTTTTCTAATTTTATAAGCTTGTTATCATCTTTATCATAATAATAGGGTTGGTTAATGAACTCCGGAAGGGGAACTATTATTTCAGTTTTTACAACAGGTTTTATAAGTGGCTTTTCAAAATGTTTCCTTATGATAGTATCATATTTTGGTGCAGGCTTTTTTGGCTTCACCTGTGCCAGCGATGGTAAACAGAAAACTATTGAAATTATTAAAAAGAGGGTTGTAATTTTTTTCACAAAAATTTTTTTAAATTTTAATTTGTTATTTGAAAGTGTTTTCTGCAGGTTAGTTTTTAAAGAAGCGGATATGAAATCAAAAGTAGAGAATGTACAACCTCCTGCAATCCCCTGAAACAGTGATTCTGCTTTAATGTTATAAAATCACCTGAAAGTGTGAGATAAGCACTAGTAAGAAATTTAATTTTTTTTTGTTTTATAAAATCAATGTGGATAGTAATAGAACAAGAGTTAGATAGCTGCGTGAGATGGCCTAGTTTTCACGGACAGAGAATTCCAATAAATTTACAAACATTATGGAATCAACATCTGTCAAAAAAAGCCGTCGTAAGTACGACGCAGAGTTCAAAAA
>DASYOM010000196.1:0-20467 GCA_036007765.1 Chitinophagaceae bacterium
GATATGGAACGGCCGGATGTTGATAAGATAACCGGGCTCTCACCAGTAATATCGATTGAGCAAAAAACAACCAATAAAAATCCCCGGAGCACGGTTGGTACAGTAACGGAAGTTTATGATTTTCTTCGGTTATTATTTGCCCGAATTGGAGAGGCATATAGCTATAATAGCGGTAAGAAAATGGTAAAGTGGAGCGAAGAAGAAATATTGCATAATATTCTGCTCAGATTTCAAGGTACAAAAATAAGCCTGCTTTCACCATTGGTGCGGGGCCGTAAAGGACATTATCGAGAACTTTTTGAAGATGTAAGGAAAAAGGGATTTTTAAAAGTGAGGGTGGATGGTGAGATAAAGGATCTTGTACCAAAAATGCAAGTTGATAGGTATAAAATTCATGATATTGAACTTGTAGTAGATAGATTGCAAGTTGGGGAAGAGCATAAAGTGAGGCTGGGACAAAGTGTTCAGAAAGCTTTACAGCTTGGCAACGGCCTCTTATTTTTATTACTAAACGATAATAATGAGCAGGTGCAGTACAGTCGGCAGCTTATGTGTGAAGACACAGGAATTAGTTACGAGGAACCTTCTCCCAATACTTTTTCATTTAACTCTCCATATGGTGCATGCCCCGTATGTAAAGGACTCGGAAATGTTTACCAGGTAAATCTTGATGCTATAATACCAGATGCTAAATTAAGTATTAATGAGGGCGCTCTTGCACCACTTGGCGAAGAGCGTGAGGCTTATGTTTTTAAACAAGTGCAGGCAATTGGGAAAAAAATGAAATTTAGCCTGGACAAGCCTGTTGCTGATCTACCGACGAAGACATTGAATTTTTTGTTGTATGGAAGCGAAGAAGCTGCGAATGATAATGGCAATGGTTACCTACAAGTGGATGACGAAAGTGTAAGCATAAGCATTCCTGAAAATAACTCTTACCCGGGAGAATATGAAGGTGTGGTAAATATGATCAAAAGATGGTTTGGTTCGTCTACTACTACTGATTCGTTAAGAGCCTGGGTAGAAAAATTTA
This sequence comes from Chitinophagaceae bacterium, assembly GCA_036007765.1. Classification (GTDB taxonomy): domain Bacteria; phylum Bacteroidota; class Bacteroidia; order Chitinophagales; family Chitinophagaceae; genus Ginsengibacter. The sequence goes on from DASYOM010000196.1 coordinate 1,034, forward strand.
TGAAATTAAAAGTTTGTGCCGCATGTGATGGGAAAAGATTGAAAAAAGAAAGCCTTTGGTTTAAAGTGGATGAAAAAGATATTGCTGATTTAAGTAATCTTGATCTGAATAAATTATTAGATTGGTTTACAAGTATTGAAAAACGGCTAACAAACCGTCAAAATGTAATTGCAAAAGATATCTTAAAAGAGATCAGGGAGCGGGTTGGATTTTTATTGGATGTGGGACTAACTTATCTTACTTTAAGCCGCCCATCAAAAAGCCTTAGTGGGGGAGAGTCTCAGCGTATAAGGCTTGCCACGCAGATAGGTTCCCAATTACAGGGAATAACTTATATATTGGACGAGCCCAGTATCGGCTTGCATCAAAGAGACAATCACCAGCTTATAAGCGCTCTTAAAAATTTAAGAGATATTGGAAATAGTGTAATTGTGGTGGAACATGATAAAGATATAATGCTTGCTGCAGATTATTTAATTGACATTGGCCCGCTGGCGGGTAAGCATGGAGGTGAGGTTGTTGCAAGTGGTTTTCCGGAAGATCTTCTAAAACTTAATACACTTACTTCTGCTTACTTAAATGGAGAGAAGCAAATTGCGGTTCCTGCGGAAAGGAGAAAAGGTAATGGGCATTTACTTATTTTAAAAGAAGTTTCAGGAAATAATTTAAAAAATGTAAATGTTACTTTCCCCCTCGGAAAATTTATATGTGTTACCGGAGTAAGTGGTAGTGGAAAATCGACATTAATAAATGAAACGCTTTATCCCATTTTAAGCATTCATGCCTATAAAAGTAAAATGGCCCCGCTGCCTTACAAAAGTATAAAAGGTCTTGAGTATATAGATAAAGTTGTAGAAATTGACCAGTCGCCTATAGGCAGAACACCCCGGAGTAACCCGGCTACCTATTGCGGATTTTTTACAGATATACGTACTTTATTTGCGGAAGTGCCTGAGGCCAAAATAAGAGGGTATAAGCCCGGCCGTTTTTCATTTAATGTAAAAAGCGGAAGATGCGATTTATGTGAAGGTGGCGGTATGCGTGTGATAGAAATGAATTTTCTCCCGGATGTATATGTTCACTGTGAAAAATGTAATGGGAAAAGATACAACCGCGAAACACTCGAAATAAGGTATAAAGGAAAGTCTATTAGCGATGTGCTTGAAATGACAGTCGATGAAGCAGTAGAATTTTTTCAAAATGTACCTTATATATATCGTAAAATAAAAGTACTCCAGGAAGTAGGCCTGGGATATATAACCCTCGGCCAAAGCGCCGTTACACTTAGTGGCGGCGAAGCGCAACGGGTAAAATTGTCAACTGAATTAAGTAAAAGAGATACCGGGAAAACTTTTTATATACTTGATGAACCTACTACAGGGCTTCATTTCCAGGATATACAGCATCTCGCAGATGTATTAAATAAACTGGTTGACAGGGGCAATACTGTTTTAGTGATTGAGCATAATATGGATATTATTAAAATTGCAGATCATATTATTGACCTTGGGCCTGAAGGAGGTGGAGGCGGGGGGGAAATTTTATTTGAGGGGACACCTGAGGAACTCGCGAAGAATACAAAAAGTTTCACTGCAGGCTTTTTAAAAGAAGAACTCCAAAACTTTAGGAACATAAAAAAAGACAAAGCATAGTAACAAAGTTGAAAATTTGTGGTTTCAGGGGTGTACGTTGCATATGAATAAGCATCGTCTTTCCAGGCTTAACTTTTATTATATACCTTGTCTCTAATATTTTAAAGGAAATATTTAATTGTATTTTTCTAAAACCTGGCGGGGCACCTCATATGGCTTGCTACCTTCCTGCTATAAAGGCTTTCATAAATGGCGCCTATTCTTACACCAAATTTTAGAAATAAAGTAAAGTAAGCATCATTTTGATTTGGATTACCTCTTTGAACTCCTGGTTCATTTCTTGAAAGGCCTGGGTTTACAATTGCAAAAACCTTGTCAGAAATCTGCCTTGCAATTATTGCATTTTGTGGTGTTAAATACTTGTCGTAATAAACAGGATCAATATATTCTGTACTTACATCATCGAGGTAGTCCGTAAATGTTTTCCTGTGCAGAACTTCAAAACTCAAATTTACCCTGTCTGATAAAAAATATTTTACGCCGAACCCCATAGGAATGTTTACCTGGGTAAGTGAATAATCTTTTCGCTGCGGGTATTCCATAAAGCCCTGTCCTTCTAAGTGAAGAGGTTGAAGGTTATACCATGTTTTAGAGCCATTGGCATCTGTTAATGATCCCTGTGGATTGAAATGGAAAATACCAATTCCTAATACACCATAAGGCCTCAGCTTAGGTTTAAAATCTTCGTTATTTTTATTCAATAACATTAAAGGAAATATTTCTGTGGCTACATATGCTTCGGAAATATTAGATCTGAAATCAAGATTACGTTGCTTTCTATATAATTCATCCTCTCCTTTGGTATTAATTATTTTATCCTGACCTTCCAGTTTTCCTATCTCAGCAGCTGCCCGCACCCCGAGCCACTCATTTGGATAAACAGTTACAAACAGGCCTTTCATTACCTTTGTTAAGGGAAGGTTTAAATCTTTTAAAAATGTAGTTCCTTTACCACGATGTCCACCTAAATCTCCAAGAAAAAATGAAGGGCCAATATTAATGCCGACCTCCACTTTTGTTTTTTCAGTTCCAAGAACTAATGATTGGGTAAAGCTTTTTGTAGAAATTAAAAGGCTAAGTGTCAAAATCAGGGAACACATACGCCATGCTGCAGGTAGAATTGTTTTCATACGGGCATTAGAATTTTGATTTTACTACGGATTTTGGAATAAATAAATACCTGGTTTAAAAACAGGTTTATTTCTTAAACGGAGTGTAATATGAGTTTATTGCATTTGAAGAGATCAAACTAGTCTTTCCATCGGAATATGTTGTATTCCATCTTCCAGGTAAATGCTGCCGGTTTGTATAAAGTGAAATGATTCGTAAAATCTTTTAAGGTAAAGTTGTGCGCCGATAGTTACTTTGACTTCTCCAAATAAATCGTATAATTTTTTAAGAGAATAAAACATGAGTTGCTTACCCGCTTCCTGTCCACGTGCCAGCGGTGATGTAAGTACGCGGCCTATTGATGCAGCATCTTTATATAATAAACCTGGTGGAAGTATCCGGCTATAGGCTATTAATACATCTTCATCCCAGCCTGTGATGTGCCAGGAGCTAAAATCTCGTCCATCACAATCCTGGTAAGCACAATTTTGCTCTACAACAAATACCTCATTTCTTAATTGAAGAATCTTGTAAAGTTCTTCAACAGATAATTCCGAAAATTTTTTGGATTGCCAGTTGATCATGGATTGTAAGAGAATAATTGAGAAGTATTTCAGCAATTCCGAAGTCGGTAATAATTTTAATAGCCATATTTTTCTTTCCACCTTTCTTTTAAAAATTTTCTGATCTCTTCTTCCCGGGCATTTTTCCCAGGCTTATATAAAAGAGTATTTTTTATTTCTTCAGGCAGAAATTCCATTTGCACAAAATTGTTTTCATAGCTGTGTGCATATTTATAGTCCTTGCCATAATCCAGTTTCTTCATAAGTCTGGTAGGAGCATTACGTATTGAAAGTGGAACGGGTAAATCGCCATATTGTTTCACAAGCATTTGTGCATTGCCGATAGCTTCAGCTGCGGCATTGCTTTTTGGGGATGAAGCCAGGTATGTAACACATTGGGATAATATAATAGAGGATTCAGGGTAGCCAATTAAATTCACTGCCTGGAAGGTATTCGTAGCAAGCACAAGAGCAGTAGGATTTGCATTTCCTATATCTTCACTGGCAAGAATCACCAGTCGCCTTGCGATAAATTTTACATCTTCTCCTCCTTCAATCATTCGTGCAAGCCAGTAAACTGCAGCATTAGGGTCACTGCCGCGTATTGATTTTATAAAAGCTGAAATGATATCATAATGCTGCTCACCTTTTTTATCATATAAGGCAACTTTTTGTTGCGCAACATGTATTACAAGCTCATCAGTAATTATTAAGCTATTGGAAAGTTTCCGGCTTTCCAAAAGTTGCTGATTCGAAACAAGCTCTAAAAGGTTTAGTAATTTTCTCGCATCCCCTCCTGATAAATTTATAAGCGCTTCAGTTTCCTTTAATTCAATTTTTTTCTGCAAAAGAAGCTCATCATTTTTTAAGGCATACTTTAATAAACCAATAAGGGAACCTTCATCAAGCGGTTTCAAAATATAAACCTGGCAGCGGCTAAGCAACGCACTGTTTACTTCAAATGAAGGATTTTCAGTTGTTGCTCCTATAAGTGTAATGATACCTTTTTCTACAGCGCCCAATAAAGCATCCTGCTGCCCTTTATTAAAGCGGTGAATTTCATCAATAAATAAAATGGCATTTTCTTTTTGCTTTGATTCTTCTATTACTTCTCGCACTTCTTTTACTCCTGATGATATAGCACTCAACGTGTAGAATGGGACATTCAGTGTATGTGCAATAATATTTGCTATGGTTGTTTTGCCTACCCCCGGCGGGCCCCATAATATCATTGAAGGAATATGCCCGCTATCAATAGCGTTCCGCAAAATACTCCTCTTGCCGGTTAAATGCTCCTGGCCTATAAGCTCGTCTAATTTTTTTGGGCGAAGCCTCTCCGCTAAAGGTGGTGGAGCCATGTCAATTGAGAATTAAAATTGAGAATTGAAATCAGATCAAAATTAGATTATCTGGTAAGAACTGAACATGATGGAAAACATTTCGACCGAAAATTATTTGCCTGAGCCTGAGGGTAAAAATGGGAGAATATCTTTAATGCTAACAGGAACTTCTTTATCATCAATCTCAATCACTATGCAATAGCCATTTGCACCACCTGCCTGGAGTAGAGTATTTACAAGTTTTTGCTGGTCGCTTTCAATTCTCTTTCCGTTCCAAATTTCTTTGGTACATAAGCAACCCTGCGATGGAGTAAGCGGATACCAGGGTTGATTCAAATAATAACCTGGGTCAATTGTAGTGCCATGGGCAATAATTTCTGTTCTGCCTGCCTGCCCGGAATAATAAGAATAATATAACGGCGAATAATTTTGAAGCTGCTTTGGGATAAGCCTTTTGTAATATTCAAGGGCCCATACACTATCATTGATACTGCTATCACCAAGAAACTTTTTAATACTTGTTTCTACGGGCATAGACAATTGTACATTGGCGCTCGGACCAATAAAGCTGCTCATAGAAACACCAAAACCATTCATAAGAAAAATCCCCTGAGGCGTATTACCGTTTGAAATGTATCCCGGAAGATTGGTGAGACTTCTCGCCAATTGCGGGAAATGGATAATTTCTCCTGAGCTATCTGTTATAAAATTTCCATTTGCATTTCTTACTATTACAAGCCCGGGATAATCCCTGCTCTTTCGCTGAATACTGTACATTATGATTTTGCCTGGAATAAAATTCCTGCTTAAAATCACCTGCATATTTTGTTTGGGTATTGATTGACTATCGTTTTTTATTTCTGCAATGTGCAATTGAAGCATATATAAAACGGGATCAATTAATGCCTGCTCACCAAATTTTTCATTTATAATATTTGAAAGATTATTCCTAAAGACCGGCTCCTTTTTATCTGTCAATAAATATTCTGCGCACATGGCAAATAATTTTGGATCAGAAGTATTGGTAAATAATTGATAAACCTGGTTTTTAAATTCTATAGGATACACTGAATAAGCCAGTTCTGCCAATGACCTTTGAAAATCTATGCTTCTCGTTTCAATATTATTAAATGCATAATTAATTTTCTGTTCACTAAATGGTGTTTTATAAATCATTAATTCAATTGCCTGGAAGGCTTCTTCCCATTTTTCTTCTGTTGAATCGTTGAGTGGAATGGACAGATTTTTATTGATTGTATATTTAATGATACGATCATGCATTTTATCCCTTGCAGCTTTTGTTGTATACGAGGTATACAATGGAGCCTCATATTGTGCAATACAAAAAAAAGAAATACAGGTTGTAAATACAAAAAATAGCAGTATCCGGATTTTCAACATTATTTAATTTGATCAATGATAAAATACCTATTTCACATTCGACGCAAGAAAGGATTGTATCTTGTTGAAGGAGTCGGATAGAGTTGCACCAGTCCATCCATGATTCTTGCTAGGATAAAATACGTATTGATTGATGACCCCATTGGCCTGTAATTTCATTTGCAGCGAAACGGACTGCGATGGTTTAACCAGTGAATCAATACCGCCATGAAAAAGTAAAGTAGGCGGTGACGAAGAAGAAACAAAATTTATAGGGCTTGAATTCGAATAAAGAGAAGCATCCTGTGCAGGCGTTTTACCTACAATTACGGCAAGAGCCGGAGGTATTAAAGGGCTGGTAGGATCATTATATAGTTCCGTTAAATCAGTGGGCGCATAAAATGAAATGACAGCTTTAGGTATTATTGGCGAATTGTATTTATATGCTTGTAATAAAGCGAGGTGCCCCCCAGCACTAACTCCTAATAAAACAATCTTTTTTGAAACAATATAATTTGTTGCATTATCCATAGTGAATTGCAAGGCCGCCTTCGTATCATTTTCCTGCGTAGGAAAAACATTATTTCCATTAATTGAAAGCCTGTAATTAATATTAAAAACCGCATAATCCGGAAAGCGTTTTTTCATTGTATCCACATAATCATTAAGATCAGTTTTATTACCACTCTCCCATTCGCCTCCATGTATTAATACCAAAACTTTGGTAGAAGAATCTGATCTGTCAGCGGGAAGATAAATATCCATTTTTTGCAATGGGTCTGTTCCATAAGAAACATCCAAAATTGTTTTAGCAACAACCTTATTAGGTGGTGGAGAAACCTGTTCAATAGGTTTGTGGCACGAAAACAAAAGTAGTCCGATGACTAATGATGTAAAAAATGACAGGTATGTTTTCATGCTTATTTTAAATACGGAAAATTACTGAAGAAAATGTTTATATGAAGTGAAATGTTATTGCCCAATGTTGAGCGAAAGTTGTATGTATTCTATTTATCTATTCCAATATTCTCAATTGAGTCGCCTAAAGTTGAATCAAGATCATTTAATATTTTTCCATATTCAATGTATAAATAAATATTACTCACACTTACAATAAAAAGAAAAGACAAAAAAAGATCTAACTCTAAATCGAAATGCTGATTCATAGAATAATTCATAATCATTTCGAAAATACCTCCAATAAAAAATAGACAAAAAATAACACTAAAGAATAGAGAGATATTTTTGAAAAAAATACTCCGCTTTTTATTGTTTCTGAAAGATATACCTGCGGTTTTATAGAATGCAATAAATGGTAACAAAGCAAATCAAAAATTAAGTACACGCTTAATACTAAAGTGGCCAAAATAAAAAAACCTATATCGCTACTAATTGAGTGCCCGTTGCCTATTACCAAATATGAGGTTAGAGCAAAAAATAATAAAAGACAAGTAAAGTTTGTTGTAAAACAAATTTGAAATAGTTTGAAATTTTTCATCTACTAAATTATTTTTTCACATCCGCTTTATCTGCAATTCATTTAATTGTTTTTCATCAATAGTTGACGGTGCATCTATCATTACTTCTCTTCCACTGTTATTTTTAGGGAATGCAATAAAATCACGAATAGATTCGCTGCCTCCTAAAATTGCACATAGGCGATCAAAGCCAAAGGCAATACCGCCATGTGGCGGTGCACCGTATTCAAAAGCGCCAAGTAAAAATCCAAATTTGTGTTGGGCTTCTTCTTTGCTCATACCTAAAGCCGCAAACATTTTTTCCTGCAATTCTCTTTGATATATTCTAATAGAGCCTCCACCGATTTCATTTCCATTCAATACCATATCATAAGCATTGGCTTTAATATTATTGTAAGGATGCTGAAGATATTTGTCGGCATTGGCAATATTGTGTTCATTGTTTATCATCACTTCAATGTGCTCAGGTTTAGGCGATGTAAACGGATGATGACGGGCCACCCATCGGTTACCTTCTTCATCATATTCAAACAATGGAAAATCAGTAACCCAAAGTAATTTGAATTCTTCTGGCTTGCGCAAGCCTAACCTCTCACCCATGTATAAACGCAGATCGCTAATTGCTTTTCTTGTACGTTCTTCTTTGCCCGTCAATATTAAAATAAGATCGCCTGTTTTTGCATTACAATGATCAGCAAGAAACTTCAATTGTACTTCATTAAAAAATTTATCAAAACTGCTTTTTAATGTATCATCATGGTTGTATTTAATGAACGCCATCCCTCCCACACCAATCTGGGGCCGCTTTACCCAATCAATTAATTCATCAGTCTGTTTGCGTGAATAATCACTGCAGCCAGGAATATTTATGGCAATAACAGTTTCAGCATTATCAAAAACATTAAACCCTGTTGCCTCTATCAAATATTGTCCTTCAGGCAAAACTTTAAATGGTGATTTAAGATTGGTCAATTTTATCTCAAACCTAATATCCGGTTTATCATTCCCATAATTCCACATGGCATCTTCCCATGTCATTCGCTCTATCTTTTCTTTATACTCTATTCCTTTTACTTCATTGAAAATAAATTTGATTAAACCTTCAAACATTTGCAAAATATCTTCCTGCTCAACAAAGGCCATTTCACAATCTATTTGTGTAAACTCAGGTTGCCTGTCTGCACGAAGGTCTTCATCACGAAAACATTTTACGATCTGGTAATACCGGTCGTAGCCACTTACCATCAGCAGTTGCTTAAAAGTTTGTGGCGATTGAGGAAGTGCATAAAATTCACCTGGATTCATTCGGCTTGGGACTACAAAATCCCTTGCGCCTTCCGGGGTAGATTTGATAAGGAAAGGCGTTTCAATATCCATAAAATTTTGCTGATGCAGGTAATTTCTTGTCGCACGGTTTACTGCATATCTTAACTCAATATTTTTCCTTACCGCGTTTCTCCGCAAATCTAAAAAACGGTATTTCATTCTTATATCATCACCACCGTCAGTTTCATCCTGGATAGTAAACGGAGGTACAGCTGATTTGTTTAGCACTTTAAATTCTGAAACAAGAATTTCAATATCTCCAGTGGAGATGTTTGCATTTTTATTACTCCTCTCGTTTACCTTTCCTTTTGCCTGCAAAACAAATTCTCTGCCTAATGGATTGTTATCAAATTGCTGGGTAAGCTTTTCATTAAAAAGAAGTTGTGTAATGCCATACCTGTCACGGAGATCTATGAAGGTAATACTGCCAAATTTTCTTATGGTTTGTACCCATCCGGCAAGTGTACTTTCTTTACCAAGGTCATCAATTCTTAGCTCGCCGCATGTATGTGTTCTGTACATCTTAATTAATACATTTTAATTTTTTTAAGGGTAGCAAAGATAATTAAAGACACTATAAAGTATTGCATTTAGAAATTGAGGTGATCTTTAGATAGATATACTAAAGAACCGGCCAAATAATGCTATTTCGATAATTGTTTAAATTTTAATATTTAATTCTATTAAGGCAACATTTTTTTATTAGAAGGTCTCTTTAAGTATATAGACATTTAATTTATATGAGTTGACCGAACATGAACTAATTAAAGGTTGTGTAAAAAACAATGCTACCTGCCAGCGAATGCTCTTTGAGCAATATGCGGGTAAGTTGATGACAATATGTATTCGATATTCAAATAACACGACGGAAGCTGAAGACATGTTAGGGGAAGCGTTTATAAGAATTTTCCGCTAAATCAATCAGTATAAATTTGAAGGCTCGTTTGAAGGATGGTTAAAACGGATAGTTGTAAATACGGCACTGAGAATTCTGCAAAAAAAAGTTATTCATTTCTCAGAACTGAAAGAAGAATTGGAAGCTGGATCAAATATAAATCCCCATGCGTGGTCAAATTTAAGCGAAAGAGAAATATTAAAACTGGTTAGCAACTTACCAACCGGATATCGTGTGGTTTTCAATCTTTATGTGCTGGAAGGATATAGTCACAATGAAATTGCTGAAATCCTTAAAATCAATGCAGGCACCAGCAGAAGCCAATTGGCAAAAGCAAAAAAAACATTGCAGGAACAAATCAGACAACAACAAAAAATTGCATAGATGAGCGAAGATCAATTTGAAGAATTTTTCAGAAATAAATTAGGAAACTATCTTTCTGCAGTTCCGCAAGATATGTGGCAAAGAATACAGCAGAAAAAAGATAATGATCGAAAAGGATTTTTTTTCAAATGGCTGTTTCCGCTAATAATAATTTTAGTTTTACTTAGTAGTTATTTTATTTTTAATGCAACGAAAAATGCAGACAATAAGAAATCCCTTTCTTCTAACAAACAAAATATTGAAAAGCAAAAGACTTCAAACGGAACATCAGATATTAAAGAAATCGCTAAACAAACTTCACATCAAAATTTAGCAGATACAAAAACAAAAAGCGATAGAATATTATCAAACAAAAATATCGGTGATAACAAAAGAATCGAAAATGATTTTAATTCAGATTCGCATCAAAACAAAAGAACTAAACTGCGTCGCTCAATTAAAAGTTCCTTAATTACCAGCATCAACAATGCATCCGCTTCTTCAATTAATGATTCGACAACAAATGAAAATATAATTGTGCGAAATCCTGATACAACTAATAACACTAAGCAAGTGGCAATCTCGTCGACAAAAGATTCTTTATTAAAAAAAATATTACTGCCAAATAAAAAAGAAACCAAACTGTCACCTACAAAAAACAAGAACTGGTTATTGGAAATATATGCCTCACCAGATATTCCATTTTTTGAAATAACAGCCCGCAATGCAAGCATTGTTGAATATATAAATAGAACTCACAAAATACAAACTTCGTTTACGGTTGGAGTTAGAGTGAGCAGGTCTTTTGCTGAATATTTTTCAATAAAAACAGGATTTCAATATTCACGGATAAATGAAAAATTTCCGGACAGTGGTTTCATAAAGAATGTCAATCGTTACAGAAGTATTGATATTCCAATTTTTATTGGCTATGATATTACGAATGTTAATATCAAAACTACTCTTAATGTCGGCCTTATTTTTAATCTTTATTCATGGTACAAAGGAAGAACAATTGATACTATTGGCACAGTAGATATAAACGCTCCAAACATTTTTAAGCATAATACCGGTATTAGTTTATATGCCGGGGTGAGCCTTGCAAAATCAATAAGTAATAAGCTACAAATTTTTGCCGAACCGTATTTCAGTTACCGTCTTTCTTACATGACAAAGCCCCGAGCTCCGTTTAAACAAAAAATAAATATTGCTGGATTATCCTTTGGATTAAAATATAATTTTTAGAGGTTAACACAGAATGACATTCAGAAGTTCCAAGTTGTAAACTATTTAACAAACCAAACATATGAACAAGCAAATTATGCCCTTCATTTTTTTGATAGTCATGTTAAATTCTTCGTGTAAGAAGGAAAATGATTTTGTCAAGAACAACCCTTTCCTTACAAATCCAACCTCGTATATATTAAAGCGCCAAATCTGGACAGGACCAACGGCAAATGGAAGCTCTTTTTTGTATTCGTATGATACCAACCATCTTATTTCAAAGATAGAAAGATACCAATGGGGCACTTACTCTGTAAACGGTGGCGCTTTACGAACATGGTATGATACCGCATATTATGCGTTTGAACATACCAATGGATTGTGCACCAAGTGGACTATAGATGAAGGAGGTGCCAAAGGATATTTTCTTTATGAATATAATCATTATCAATTGCCAGCAAAGCGAACTATTTACTATAGTAACAATACTATTCAATCGTATAGTTTTTATAAATACAATAATTCAAATAACCTAATTGAGAAAACTGATTCCAGTGATAAAGTAAATTTTAAATATGAGTTTATTTATAACAGCAGTAATAACTTAATAAGTGTAACTGACAATATATTATGGACCACGCCTCAGCGGAAAATGAAATATGAATGGCCGGCTTTTGACGATAAAGTAAATTTTATAAAAGCAGTTAATGGCTTACCCTCAACTTTTGTATGGGATAATAATTATCATTCTTATTCATCTTCTTCTCCTAATAATTTTCTATCTGTAAATTATTATATTCCAGTAAATATGGATCAGCCCTTTGAAGGTTTACCAACCAAGAAGTTTTATGGCCCATGGATTGTAGGTTTTGAATATGAAAAGTACAAGTAAAACCCGAAGTTTCATTCAATCAAAGAACAAATGGTGTAGGAATAATTATTTGGATTAAAATATAATTTTTAAAAGTTCGGAGCAACATTAATAAAGGAATAGGTATCTCTATTATAAATCATCTTTATGAAAAATATTCTTTTTCTTTCTCTCATTACATTATCATTTATTTTATTAAACTGTAAAAAGAATGATAACGCTACTGCTATCTCCAAATTAACAGCGATGGGGGGTATTCAGGATAGTGGAATAGTGGTAAGCTTTGTATATGCAGAGGATAAAATATCCCATTCTAATTATGAAATTTTCGGTTCTGTAAATAGCGAACCCTTTGCAAATTTTGAATATTCAGGAAACAACGACATCAAAGTTTCCTCCCTCTATTCTGATCTAAATATTGAGTTTTTTCTAAACGATTCAAAATTACCAGTTCGTATGACAAGGCATGAGACAGGAACTGATGGAACAGAATATAATTCAAAAGCAGATTTTTTTTATAAACCAGGAACCAATGTTTTGGATTCAGTAAATGGCTATTATTTAAATACGACAACAAGTTATATTCATTTTACTTTTGAATATAATGGAGCAAATATTTCAAAAGCGATCAGGCGCCAAGGGCCCGCAATGGATATCTTTTCCTATGTTTATGATACGCAATCGAATTTGTTCAGAAGCTCTGATTCTTTATTATACATTTATTCTAACCTCTTTGATCAATTGACTCCTTTATCTTCCTACTATGATTACACTTTTTATAGTATGATATTTTTCTTTCCCAAAGTCTTTTCTACATCCATGCTAAGTGCCTTCTCCTATACATCTGGAAACACCGTTGTTAGCGGTAAATTAAATTATACGCTATCAGATGATAACAAGGTTTTAAAAGAATGGTATGGGGGATATGGCCGAGAATACATTTATAAATAAATTTTTTTCGATAAAGAAAAATTTAATGAAAAAAATGTGTATAATAGTTTTAGCCGTGGTTTAATGGACAAACTACTTACCAACATTCACTCTCACACCTTCACTATGCGCTGTAAACTCAGGAGCATACATACACTGAATGGTAGTAATTCCGTTGCTGAAATTTCCGCTATGCGTTACAAACATTGGATATTCAAAAATGTAAGTTCCTTTGTTTAAATAGCCGAAGAAAAAATTAGTACTAACGTCTTTTGTTGTTTCATAATAGCCTAGGCCATCCTGGTATTTATGTTGACTGATCACATTAGTTGGCTCCATGCAGGAAGCTCTCATATCTTTCATGTGCACATATTCCATATCTCGGTCAACACGCAATTCGATTCGCACTTTTATTTTATCACCAATATGAATTTTATCACCATTATTTACCGGCATAAGCACCGGCCCTTTATCGGAATTTTTTTCGATGAATAGCTTTTTATTCAGCTTCAATGGTGTTTCAGAAAAAGCTATTTTATCAAGGTTTTCAAAATATTGCCAATAAACGGAACCCCATGAAGAAGATTGGTTAGAAGGTTTATTTGCTGATTGGTTTGTTGGTGAGAAAACAGACACATTAATACTACCCATTTCAGGTTTCACTTTATCTCCATCAATTTTTCTTTTAAAATATCCTGTTCCGCCTTCCTGTTTTTCATCTTTACTATTGAAAGTTGTGTTGCCTAATTTTATAATGACTGTTTTTTCTTCTGAAAGCCAGTCTGTTCCTTGTAATAATAATGCATAACAGGCTTCTGCTGTTGCTTTGGTTGTTTTCCAGTTATTAGTTTGCTTGTTTTTTAATAACCATGTTTTAAGGTCATCAATTGTTTTAGGATCTTTTTCAATTTCTGAAAATGCTTCGATCATCATTGCCTGTGATTCTATCGGAGCCTGGTACCACCAATAGCCGCCGCTGTTCCATTCTTTCCAATACATGCCAAACTCTTCATTCTTAATTGAATTTTCTTTTAGTGATTTAATAATTGCATTTCCTGTTGTGGCATCTTTGGTACGATTAAGTTCTAATGCAATCATCGCCTGCATATATTTACTCTGGCTCAGCCAGTATTTTTTTGACTGCTCACGGTAATAATTGTACGCCGTTTGTGTTTCTTTAGCGATTGGATATTCAGAAAAGAAACTGCGCATGTATAAATATTGAATCGCTATCGTGGAAAGATTATTTTCTTTCAGGTTTGATTTATATTTTATCAGATCATCATAATCTTTTCTCAGCATTTTATCGAGGTAAGGAATTGCTTTATCTAAAATTGTTTTTAATTCATTTTGCGGGAAGGTAGAAAGTACATTTAGTTTTTTAAGATGCCCGATTCCTGTTGTAATATATTGCGTCATGTAGCGATCATCTTGCCCCCCTTTAAACCATACAAATCCACCATTGGGGGATTGCATGTCGCTTAATTTAGTTAACGATGATTCTAATTGAAGACTCATCTTTACTGCATCAAAAAGCAATGCAATATTTTTCTTTTGTTGTTCTTCAATTTGTGCCTGTAATACCCATGGAGTTTCCTGCAATAGAACTGATTTTAATTCTTCATTTTTTTGAAGATTACTCATTAGGGCTGCGGTATCCAACTTTTTCCATTTTTCAAAAATGGCTTTTATTTTAGGAGAAGAGTTAACGATTTTGGTTGCTATTGAATTTGCATAATACCGATTAAAAGTTTGCTCAGTACATTCGTAAGGATATTCCATTAAGTAAGGTAAAGCCTGCACTGCGTACCATGCAGGGTTGGTGGTATATTCAACCGTTAATCCGTAATTGTTTAGCGTCTCACTCCTTCCGGAATTGATAAGTTTTTCAAATTTAAAATCTTTTGTTCCTTCACCTCTCATAGGTAAAGGCATTGTTTCAGTTACCAACATGCGATTGGTTACTACAGGAATCGCGGCTTCTTCTCCATCGCTTACATTACCTGCTTTTGCAACAATTCTGTAAACAACGGCATCATTAAAATTTTGCGGCACATCAATACTAAATGTAACTAAGGTGCTCTGGCCTGCGGCTACTTTAAAAGTTTTTGAAGGAGAAATATTTTTAAACCAACTATTTACAGGGTTCATTGTAGTTGCATTCAATAACTGGAAATCTGCCTGGCCACTTACTTCTTTATCGCCGAGGTTGGCAATCTTAGCACTGAATTCCATTTGATCGCCTTCTCTTAAAAACCTCGGGGTATTAGGCTGGACCATTAAATCTTTCTGTGTGACTACTGTTTTTGTTGCATACCCACTTGCAAGGTCCTTGGTGTGTGCCAGTGTCATTAGCTTCCATTGAGTAAGCGCTTCAGGCATGGTAAAGCTGAATTCAATATTGCCATCTTTATCTGTTCTTAAGTCAGGGAAGAAGAAAGCAGTTTCATTAAAATTTTTACGGATTTGAATTTGAGATTGATCGAGTGGAATAGATGGTTCTTTTTCTATTTCTTTATAGCCTGTTGCATTTCCGATAGAATCATAATTTGCAATTGCAACTCCTTTAGCTTTTCCTGCAACGCTGGTTACTATGACTTCCTGTAAGGCTTCCTTTCTTTCCACCATTGCTGGAGTCGCTGCCATATCATTTGCAATTGTAGCCTGTCCTCTCAACACATTTCGATTACCATAGATAGAGTAAACGGGTAAATAATTCAATGCATCATAAGTTTTTTCTTTTTGCTCAATATATTTTTCATCCCAGTATTTTTCTATTGATTGAACCGGAGAAAAATTTTGATTGCCTACCCAGGTATGATATTCTGAAAACGTTGGCCACACATTCAGACTGTTCCATGAATGTGATTTGAACTGATCAAGCGAAGCATCATATATAGAAGCCAACATTTCAGCAGCAACTTTTTCTCCCTTGTTTCCTGTAATTTTTACTTTCCATTTTTCTTCACTTCCGGGCAATGTTTTATCGCGGTATGTGTCAAAAGAAATGTTGAGTTCTTTATTGCTCCATGGAACATAGATAGTATTTGATGCAACATAAAAGCGGTTGTCTTTTACAAAGAAATTATTTACGCCAAAACCCCCACGATCATTTTCAGAAAGATTGAAGTCAAAATTTTTTTTGTTAGTGTCCAATGTATAATAGTTGAAACCAGGGGATTGCTTATTAATAACCTCTTGCCTGTTGTCATTTGTTTTTGACTTATCAACCTCCTGTATTAAGAATACCTCTTTTGCTGATGTACCACTAGTAAGCTTTGCGGTTTCGCCAGGCTCAAAAGAATTTTTTTGCAAATGGTTCCAGATGTAAGAAGGTGCCGGTAACGAACTTGCTTTTGTATCAAATACCTGGAAATATTTTATATCTTTTACTTCCTGCCCATACCTATCTTTTGCAGTGGCTTCAATCACATACCAACCCTGTTTTAATTGAGAATTGAAAATTGAGAATTGAGAATTGAGAGAAACACTATCTGATTTTTCAAAAACCAATTCACCCTTCGCCCATGATTCTTTTTTGGTTTCATCTTTATATTCATCATGTGGAAAATATTGGATGAATTCATTTTTGTTTAAAACAAATTTATCAGGGTGTTCCCACAATCTTTCACGGATCAATCTTTCCGGTGGCTGCAGTTTATAAATTCTTACCTGGGCTTTTACTGTCTCTGACTCACCGATTAAATTTTTACTTGTAACAGAAATATTTTTAAGGCTGTCAATATTTACAACATCGCCTTGCGGTAAAGTGATTTGTAAATTCAATGCTTTGTAACCAATTGGTACGGTTATATTCCCACTTCTTGTTTCACCATTTATATCGGTAACATCCGCTTCCACTTTATAATCAAAAACAGGATCCGTTTTTTTATCCAGTGTAAGGTCAGGAATGGCAGCAAATTTTATAACAAATTTTCCATTGGCATCAGTTCCAATTTCTCCATTGGTAATTTCAAGAGGAGTTGTTTGCGGAAAACCTTTTCGCCAGAACATCCATGGATAAAGGAACCTGGCGATTCTTATTACACGATAAGAAACTTTTGCTCCATCAATATTATTACCTGCATATGCTTTTGCAAAACCTGTGATCATTACAGTATCATTTACCCTATAGCTACCTTTAATCGTATTAAATTCTGTATAAAATTTTGGACGCTTATACTCTTCAACAGAAAATGCAGTTGAAGAGTTTTCATAATTATTAACTTCAATTTGAAATTCACCATTTAGCTTGTTTTCAGGTAAACGAAATTTTCCATTGAATGATCCAAATTCATTTAGTAATAATTTTATGGAATCTATTTTTTGGCTGTTAGCATCATTAAGTATTATAGTAACTGAATCTTTCGATTGAAGTAATACCGGGTTTTTAGTTTTCCAGTCTTTTGTAACACCAATACCTTTAAAGTAAACCAATTGCCCAGGACGATAAATGCTCCTGTCGGTGAATAAAAAAACCTTCGCGTTGTCTTCATTATATTCTTTCTGATCTTCATAATCATCACCATCGTTAGCACTTCCGTAATAGTTATAAGTGTATTGAAGGTCGTCCAGGAACAACCTATCTTTTCTATAATTAATTTCAAGTCTTACATTCCTGTTCTCATCTTTTTCAGGAACACCCAATTTTATATAACCGTTTTTATCTGTTGTTAGCAGTTCTCGCTTTACCAATTTATTATCGCGATTATTATAATCATATTGTTGGCTCCAAACCTGCACTTTTGCCCCCGCTAAGGGCTGACCGGTTGTACGGTTCAAAACAAAGTATCGAAGACCACTGTTTATAAAACTTATATCGGATACATAGAAATATTGTGCAGCGAGAGGATTTTTATCAAGACTGAAATCCCCACTGGCGCTGCCAAGTATTGCATACTCTCCAACAGGTAATGCATCGATCTTTATTTCAACCGAATGGGAAAGATAATCATCAGTGGCTAGTAGTTCCTGCTTCCAGCTTTTAAAACTTTTAATAGTAGTTAATTTTTGAAATACTTTTTCATTGTCATAATTTTTCGCTACTTCTTTTTTAAGTTGCGGAGTAAGTTCAATCAACCTAAAATAAACAGTGTTGAAATTTTTATAAGTAACAAGAGTGCGAAAAGGCAATCCTAGCACATTCACTTTTTCAGTCGTTAAACTTATTTGCGGATGAAGTAGCTGGTTGAGCAAATTCTTGGCGTTGATACCCCCTTCACTTTCCGGGAATTTTTTAATAATGGCATCAAGTAATTCCTTTGCCTGCCTTAAGGTATATTTTGAAGCAGAATCTGCATCTTGCGAGGCTTGTGTTGCTTTATTGTATGTCTCTTGGGCAATCATAAATAAAGCCTGCGCTGAAGCAGGATTATTATTAAATTCTTGGCTGATATTTCTTAATGCCTGGATGTAGAGTTCATCTTTATTTTCCATAACACCGTACTGGTTCACAAAACTTACACGTTCAATATCCGCATCAATCAATGCATCCGGTTTATTATCATTTAAATGAAAGCTTAATAATTCCAGGAAGATCAACAATGCTTTTTGATGCAGTGACGCTGAATCTTTGGTAGGAAATGTATGTTTTATAAATTCAGCAGCAGGAGCGAATGCTTTTGTATCTTTTATTTCAAAAGCATAAGCGGGACGGGTTATATCACGCTCGTCACTTTTGAAATAATCCAAAGCTCGATGTGCAAGTAAATCGTATAAAGTAGGCCGCAGAAACCTGACATTGCCTTTAATTATTATTGCATCGAAAGGATCGAGCTTTGTTTGTTTCAAAAGCTTTTCATTATTTATAGAGGACAGGTATAGATCGCCGATTTTTTTATGCAGGTCGTCAGCCGTCCAGGTCGCAATATCTTTTTTATTAAAATCAACTGTGTTGGTTCTGTTATAAAGCTTGTACCGGTTCTGTTGAAAATAATCCCAATATATTTGTGCAGCGATGCTTTGCAGGATGGACTTTGCAGGTTCTTTTGAACTTCTAATTTCTATTTCTAAGGTATCAATACTTTTTACTGAAGCATCTTCTTCAATATTTTGCTTTAATGTTATTTTAAACAATAATGCTTTTATAATCTGTGGATCGTTGCTGTTTTTTTTAGCAGCATTGTAAATTTTATCAACTTCATCGAGAGCAGATTTTGTAAGCCCTTTACTTATAAAACCATCAATTTTTTTCCATTGGGTAGAGTAATCGTCCATTGTTTTTTGGGCATTTGAAGTTGAAAAGTTAAAGAGAGAAATAATTATAAAAATAACTTCAGCTAAAAGAAATCGTTTGTGATGCA
>DASYOM010000197.1:0-41728 GCA_036007765.1 Chitinophagaceae bacterium
CCTGAAGTAGAGGGGTTAAAAGTGGTAGATAAAATTGACTTGAGCGCCATTGATTCATCTACCCGTCCAAAAAAGGATACAGGGAAAAAAGCCACTTCCCCAAAAGCGAAAGTCTCAAAATCAAAAAGCAAGGAAAAAGAATCAATAGAAGAAATCCAACCGGAAGTTGCACCCAACGTGGAGCAGCAGCCTATTGAAACAGAACCTGCTATAATTACAAATATTAAAGCAATAAAACTTGAAGGTCCCAAAATAATGGGGAAAATAGATCTCCCTGCAAACAATAATAGTAGGCCAAAACCTTCTGATGAAAGAAGAAAGCGCAAACGAATACCTGTTGAAAAAAGACCCACAGGAAATAATGTTCCTGGTAATTTTCAACGACCACAACCTGCCAGACCTTTACAGGGTGGGAGATTTAACAGGAATGCACCTGCTATTAATCGCCGTGAAGAAAAAGAGATTGACCAAAAAGAAATTCAGGATAAAATAAAAGAAACCCAGGCCAAACTTGCGGGCTCTGGCGGAAGAGGCAAAAGCTTGAAAGCTAAATATCGCAGGGCAAAACGTGAAGAAGCGGCTGAAAATGTAGGGGAAGAAGTAACAGATAATAAATTGCAGGTAACTGAATTTATTTCTGTAAGCGAGTTTGCCAACCTTATGGATGTAAGCTTTGCTGAAGTAATAAGTAAGTGTATGAGTCTTGGCATTATGGTTTCTATTAATCAAAGACTTGAGGCGGATGTTATTGAACTGGTAGCAGGTGAATTTAATTATGAAGTAGAATTTATTGGCATTGATGACGAGAGCGATTTTGAAGAACAGGAAGAAGAGGATAATGAAGAAGATATGGTAACGCGGCCCCCGATTGTAACTATAATGGGTCACGTTGATCACGGCAAGACTTCACTCCTGGACTATATACGCAAGGCAAATGTAATAGCAGGCGAAGCAGGAGGTATCACGCAACACATCGGTGCGTATGAAGTAACCCTCAAAGGTGGAAGAGCAATTACTTTTTTAGATACACCGGGCCATGAGGCATTTACGGCCATGCGTGCCCGTGGCGCAAAAGTTACAGATATAGCTGTAATCGTTATCGCAGCAGACGATGCTGTAATGCCACAAACAAAAGAAGCGATTTCACACGCACAGGCAGCAAATGTCCCAATGATATTTGCACTTAATAAAATTGATAAAGATGGAGCCAATCCTGAAAAAATAAAAGAGCAGCTTTCTGCTATGAATATCCTGGTCGAAGACTGGGGAGGCAAATATCAGAGCCAGGAAATTAGTGCAAGGCAGGGCTTACACGTGGATGAACTTTTAGATAAAATTTTACTGGAATCTGATTTGCTTGATCTTAAAGCCAATCCTGAAAAAGGAGCCAGCGGAACTGTAATAGAAGCATCTCTTGATAAAGGAAGAGGATATGTTGCCACTATACTTGTGCAGAATGGAACCCTCAGCCAGGGCGACCTTTTGGTTTCCGGGCAGAACTATGGCAGGGTAAAAGCAATGTTCAACGAACGCAATCAGCGTGTGGATGAAGCGCCTCCGGCAACTCCCGTTTTAATTCTTGGTTTAAATGGTGCGCCGCAGGCTGGGGAAACATTTAAAGTTTATGAGGACGAATCTGAGGCCAAAGATACCGCTAACCGAAGAGCTCAGATACTTCGTGAACAGGGCATTCGGGCTAAGAAACATATTACCCTTGACGAGATAGGCCGCAGGCTTGCACTTGGAAATTTCAAGGAACTTAATTTGATTATTCGTGCGGATGTGGATGGTTCAGTAGAAGCATTGAGTGATTCACTACAAAAATTAAGCACCGAAGAAATTGTAGTAAGTGTGGTTCATAAAGGTGTAGGTCAGATTACAGAAAGTGACGTATTACTTGCAACAGCATCCGATGCGGTGATAATAGGATTCAATGTACGTCCTGCATTGCAGGCTTCAAAACTGGCTGAGCATGAAGGTGTGGAAATAAAAACCTATTCTATAATTTATGACGCAATTGATGAGGTTAAAAGCGCAATGGAAGGAATGCTTGAACCCAAGATACAGGAAAAAATACTTGGTATTCTTGAAGTAAAAGAAACTTATAAATTTGATAAAATAAGTGTGGCCGGCTGTATGGTTATCGAAGGTAAGATCGCCCGAAACAATCGGGTACGTTTGGTACGTGACGGTATTATAATCTTCACAGGCGAACTGGGAAGCCTGAAACGCTTTAAAGATGATGTAAAAGAAGTCTCAAACAATATGGAATGTGGCGTAAGCATAAAAAATTATAGTGATACCAGGCCTGGTGATATGATTGAAGCCTTTGAAGAAGTTGAAATAAAAAGGACATTATAAACCTTTTTGTATTCTCTTCTTTAACACAAAGGCTTTAACTTTTAACTATTCAAAAAATTATCTCCCATCTTCCATGTGTACATTTGGCAGGTTCTTTTTTTAACTCTTGCCCCTCAAGCATCTTATTATTATTAAATCAAAGTTTTAAGAATGAAAAAAGGTTTATTTACAACGTGCTTTCTACTTTTAGTTTGGTCGTTATTTGCTCAAACCAAAAAAGTGATTGCAGATAAAATAATTGCTACAGTTGGTGATAAAATAATTCTTAAAAGCGAAATAGATAATAGTGTTTCTGATATGCAACGCCAGGGTGTGAATATTCCGGAAAATGGCAAATGCCTTCTCCTTGAGCAAGCTTTAGGTTTAAAAGCATTAGTGCTCCAGGCAGAAATAGATTCTATACCGGTTTCAGAAGAAGAAGTGGAGGCCGATATTGATAATAAAATAAGGTATTTCGTTAACCAATATGGTTCAAAGGAAATTGTAGAACAAGTTGCTGGAAAATCTTTGTTCCAGCTTAAAGAAGATTTTAAGCAGACCTTCCGCGAACAAAAACTTGCACAGGGTGAACGCGATAAAATTGTGGGGGATGTAAGAATAACACCTAAAGAAGTTCAGGAATATTATGAAACGATTCCGAAAGACAGCCTGTTATATTATGATTCTCAGCTGGAAGTAGGAGAGATTGTTATGTATTCTAAAGCCAGTCGCGATCTTGAAGCATATGCGATTGATCAGCTAAAGGAATATAAAAAAGAGGTAGAAGAGGGAACTAAAAAATTTGAAGTGCTTGCGTCTTTATATACTGATGATCCTGGTAGCAAGGAAACCGGCGGCAGGTATGAGATAAACCGTAATGAAAAAACATGGGATCCCATTTTTCTTGCAAAAGCATTCAGTTTAAAAGATGGACAGATTTCTAATGTATTTAAAACAAAATTTGGTTATCATATTATTCAAATGGTAAGCCGTAATGGGGATGATGCAGTAATCAGGCACATATTAAAAACACCTCAGGTAAGTTCTATTGAGATAACCCAGGCAAAAGAAAAATTAGATTCAATAAGAACGAGGTTAGTTTCAGGGCAACTGCAGTTTGGTGAAGCTGTTTCAAAATACAGCGAAGATGAAAACAGTAAGTTTACTGGTGGCCGTATACCGGCAAAAGATGGAAGTACATTTGTAAGTATTGACCAGCTTGATAAAGATCTTGTACTTATGCTTAAGGATCTTAAAGTGGGTGAATATTCTCCTGCTACTGAATATGCGGATGACCGGGGTAAAAAAGGAGTGCGTATTGTACAAGTGATAACAAAAACGGAACCTCACCGCGAAAATCTGAAAGATGATTACGATAAAGTTTCTCAACGGGCTTTGGAAGAAAAGAAAAATGAAGTACTGGAAAAATGGTTTACAAAGAAGATCCCTTCATTTTATGTGAAGATAAGTGATGAATTTAAAACTTGCCCTGAGATGGAGAAATGGTCCTCAAATACAACAGTACGGAAATAAAAAATAAAGAAGTAATTAAATCCAACCGAGAACTCAATTTTCTTTTTTGTAATCAAAGTTAAAAAAGGTAAAAAAGATTCAAATCAAATCGAAGTCTTTATCACGTCTTTATTAATTACCTTAATTTTGCGCTTCATTTCAATCAATGAGCGACGAAATAAAACATGAATGCGGCCTTGCTTTCATGAGATTACGCAAACCTTTTTCATATTACCGGCAAAAATACGGAACAGTTCTCTACGGGCTTAATAAGTTGTACCTTCTTATGGAGAAGCAGCACAATCGTGGACAGGACGGCGCAGGTATCGCTACAATAAAACTTAATACCGAACCCGGATATCCCTTTCTTCATCGAATTCGCAGTTCTGCACACCAGGCGATTGCTGATATATTCGCTCAAATAGAAAACCAGATCAGCGAAATTGAAAAATATCACCCAGAAATACAGCAACATCCCGGGCTGATGAAAGGCCACGTTGATTTTTTGGGGGAACTTTTATTAGGTCATCTGCGATACGGTACGCAAGGAAAAAATAATGTACAGTTTTGCCATCCGTTTATTAAGCGGAATACTATTCCCGCACGTAATCTTGCTCTTGCAGGAAATTTTAACCTCGTAAATAAAGAAGAATTATTCTCTCTTATAAACAGCCACCCGGATGAGCTCGACAGGCAAAGTGATCTTGGTGCGATGATGGATGTAATTCATCATTTTTTAGTAAAAGCAGATGAGGAGTCTCCAGGGAACTCGGATATAGCACAAGTTTTAAAAAAAGCAGTTTCTCTTTTTGATGGGGGCTTCACATTTGGTGGCCTCACTGGATGTGGTAATGGTTTTGTGGTAAGGGATGCGCATGGCATAAGACCGTGTTATTATTATATTGACGATGAGATTATTGTTGCTGCCAGCGAGCGTGCTGCTATTCGTACGGTTTTTAATGTGGGTGAGAATGAGGTACAGGAATTGATGCCGGGCAATGCCTTGATTGCTGAAGCAGATGGGAATTTTTCTATTCAACAAATCCTGGAACCAAAAGAACGAAAAGCATGCAGCTTTGAACGAATATATTTTTCCAGAGGAAGTGATGAGAAAATTTACCGGGAAAGAATTGCATTGGGATATCATCTTAGCGAAAGAGTGCTCAAGGCAGTAGAGTATGATCTTAAAAACACGATCTTTTCTTTCATCCCCAATACTGCAGAAATTGCTTTTTATGGAATGATCAAAGGAGCAGAAGATTATTTGAATAAAATAAAAACGGAAAGAATATTAAGCTGGAAAAAAGATTTTGACGAGGCTAAACTAACTGCAATGCTTAACCGCAAAGTAAGAATGGAGAAAATCGCCATTAAAGATGTAAAGCTTCGAACATTTATTACAGCCGATGCAGGAAGGAACGAAATGGTACAACATGTGTATGACATAACCTATGGCACTGTAAGAAAGAATGAAGATACTCTCGTTGTAATAGATGATTCCATTGTAAGAGGTACTACCCTGCGTGAAAGTATTATTCGTATGCTTTCGAGACTTCAGCCAAAAAGAATTATTGTTGTTTCTTCTGCTCCGCAAATACGTTATCCCGATTGCTATGGAATCGATATGAGCAAACTTGGAGAATTTGTTGCTTTTAAAGCAGCAATGGCATTAATAAAAGAAAGAAAACTGGATTGTATTCTTGATGAATTATTGGAAAAATGTAATGACCTTAGAAGAAATAATAAACTTCATACTGAAAATATTGTAAGGGAAGTTTATAAGCCTTTTACCCTGGACGAAATTTCTAAAAAGATTGCAGAGCTTATTACGCCAGATGATATTGATGTGCCTGTAGATGTAATATATCAAACCATTGAAGATCTTCATGACAGTTGCCCTACTAATTTGGGAGATTGGTATTTTACAGGAAATTATCCTACACCAGGTGGCAACCGTGTCGTTAACAAGGCTTTTCTAAATTATATGGAGGGAAAGAATGTTAGAGGGTATTAAATCTCTTGTTTCGAAAATTTAATTTTTATCATTTCAATACTACTCTCCATTTAACCAATTAATAAAATTTATTTGAAAACGCTTTTATTAGTACGCCATGCAAAAAGCAGTTGGAATGATTTAACACTTTCCGATTTTGATCGCCCTTTAAATGATCGGGGAAAAGACGATGCACCTCAAATGGCTAAGAGAGTTAAGGATAGAAAAATAAAAATAGATTTGTTCATTTCAAGCCCTGCCAAACGGGCAAAAAAAACTGCAAATATTTTTATGGAAATTTATAATGAGAACAAAAAGAATTTAGTTCTTATGCCTAATCTTTACGAAGCCTCACTACTAAATTTTTATAATGCAATTGAAATTATGGACGATAAGTATAATAACATCGCTCTTTTTTCTCACAATCCTGGTATAACAGAATTTGCAAGCTCTCTAACTGATTTTAAAATTGATAATATACCTACATCCGGTGTAGTTGCTATTTCAATCCAAGTAAAAAAATGGATTGATTTTAAATCTGCCGATAAAGAACTTTTATTTTTCGACTTCCCCAAAAACAATTGATAAAATTTCAAAAATATAATTTCAATTTTATCTATAGTCACTTATTCCATATAATATATAAATAGTTTTTTCATTTAAAACTTCTTTGTAAAAAACTTATTGAATTCAATTTTAAGAAACATTAAAAAGGCAATGAGATTTTGATATGATTTCACAATTAAAAAAAACATTTTCGCTGGTAGCCATTTATTTGGCCGGTAACCTGCAATTGCAAGCCCAGCAAATTATTCAGCCACCTGCTACAATAGGAATTATTGGAGACACTGCAGATGTAGTAACTGAGACAAAGGGCGGCATTGTTCTTATTGGAGGCGGTGGTGATGTAAACAATGCTTTTAAATGGATGATCAGCAGAAGTGGCGGAGGAGATGTTGTGGTTATAACAGCTTCTGGTAATTCGGATTACGATCAGGATATCTATCAATTGGGAGGAGTAAATTCAGTAGAAACTTTAAATATTACTTCACATGATTTAGGTGATAATGATACCGTTGCCAATATTATTCTCAAGGCTGAAATGCTTTTTATTGCGGGTGGCGATCAATCACGTTACATGAATTTCTGGAGAGGGACCAAGACCCAGGCAGCAATCAATTATCTACTCAATGTAAAAAAAGTTCCTGTAGGCGGTACCAGTGCAGGGTGCGCAATTCTGAGTGGAATATATTACAGTGGAGAAGAAGGAAGTGTTGTTTCTGATGAAGTTTTAAATGATCCTTATATCCACGGAGTAACCTTATATAACAATGATCTTCTGCACGCGCCCTTTTTAGAAAATATAATTACAGACCAGCATTACCTTACCCGTAAACGTGAAGGGAGGCATGTCGCATTCATGGCTCGCATTATTAAAGATTGGGGGCTTTTTCCAAAAGGAATTGCTCCAAATGAAAAAACTGCAGTTTGTATAGATGAGAACGGAAATGCTAAAGTATTTGGAGAAAGCAAAGCTTATTTTATTTCAACTGATGCAGTAAATGCGCCTGAAAAAGTAACTCCGGGCCAAGCTTTGAAATGGGTAACCAATAAGAAAGCATTGCATGTTTATGAAATACAAGGAAACGACACCGGTGCAGGAAATTTTTCTGTTTCTGATTTTAATCCAAACAAAGCAACTGGAGGAAATTGGTATTGGTGGTGGACAGCAGATGGCAAACTAAATAAGGATATTGATGTGGATACAGTAACCAAATAATTCCTTATATTTTATGAAGAAGGGATTAGCTATATTGCGATTCAAAATTGCCTGATTTAACCGAGAAAACAAATTCAGAAATAATTTTTTTATAATTATCCATGTTATCATTTCGCGTAATAAAAGGAAACGCTGCCGCTTTTAATAGAGCTTCTTTAAGTAAAAAATCTTTTTGTTTCACTGAAAAAAAAGTTTTTTTTCTCATAAGATAAGATGCCAGGTATTCCTGTTCTGTCTGCCCGGGAGTTGGAACCAGAATTGCTTGCTTTTTAATCTTTACAAGATCCATGATACTCGTATAACCACTTCTGCAAATAATCATTTTCGATTGAAGGAAGGCCGTGTTTAAGTCTATAGCTGAAAGGTGATTGACGACTTCTGTAAATGCGTTTGAGATTTTTAATTCCTGTTTCTCCGAAGGTAAGCCTCTTACAACTAAAGCTTTTCCTTTAAAACTTCTTAATTGGCCTAGAATCATTTTTTCAAAAATTGTTCTTTGCGGTTCAGGCCCGGAAATTGAGATGAGCAGGTCATACATTTTTTCAACTACAGGTATTTTTTCGAATCTTGATAATGCTCCCACATAGACAACATTTGATGGTAATTTTTTAGGATGGGAAAGCTCACCCGCTAAACCATTTTTTTTAAAGTCAGGAACCCAGCATTGATTATATTTTTTGATAAAATGGTTGTGAATTAGGCTTGCGATCCTATCTAAAAAAAAATTGCCGGTTTTTATGATTAGTTGATGTGTTATGTAGATTGAAAAAAGACCCCTATTATACATGCCGAGCCTGTTGTCTGAAATAACCACATCTGGTTTATAAGTTTTTGCAATCTTTTTTAACCACCTGTTTTCTTTAAAAACGCTTATAGCCAATTTTGGTAATTGGAGGATTAATTTAAGAATTAACCAGTTCTCACTGCGGCTATATCTTATTTTATATCCAAAAAGCCGTAAAATTACTATGGATGGAAATTCTTTTTTTAATAATAAAAAAGCATCATCACCACCGGCTATAATCAACTCGCAACCGTGATTTTCCAACTCCTTAATTATTGGAATGCACCGTGTTACATGTCCCAGACCCCAATTTAATGGGGCAACCAATATTCGAAGTTTATGTTTAGGGTTGTTAAATTTTATGTCCTTTACCACAAGATTGCAATAATAGTTTGTGAAAATAGTTTAATTTAGGTATCAATTTTATGAAATACGTAAACAAAATCCTCCTGCTTGTGTTTATTGTAGTATCAATCGTTGCTTTGAGCTGTAACGCGTCGAAAAAGAGCAATTGCGGATGCCCAAATAAAAAAGGTATGGTTGGATATTAGAATTCAAAAACCATTATCCAAATATGAACAAGTTTAACCGGGATCTTTTGGTGTTGTTCAAAGAAGAATTAATGAACCCCCAGGCTATAGAGCATGAAGTTGAATTACTTCATGAATTATTGTATTGTGTTGAAAAGATTGATAATCTTATAATTGCTCACGAGGTTATTAATCTCAATAAATACAGGATTTATTCTAATGAAAAAACTATCCGGGAGACTCTTCAGAAACAGGAATTAAAGCCCTTTATCTTTCTGAATAATAAAAATTAATATTTAGCAATTTATATTACAGACCAGGTTTCTCTACCTTTCAAAAGTTTATCAAGGTCTCCCTTACCTTTAGTGGATAACGCTTCTTCTATTTGCATAGTCATTACATCTTCATAACAAGGTCTTTCCTTAAGATAAAAAACACCAAAGGGCCTTGGCAGATGATTTTCCTTCGCGGGATCGTCAAATAATCTTGAAAGAATTTGTGCTTTATAAAAATCATTTTCATCATGAACCCATAAATCATTTTCACTAGTCTGCCCATCTAACCGAACCGCCACAGGGCTTAATCCATCAAGCTTAATTCCTTTATTTTTTTCAGCACCAAATACAAGCGGCTTTCCATGTTCCAAAAATAATGCTTCTTCAGGCTTTGATTTTTTTTCAGTAAAAATTTCAAAAGCACCATCATTGAAAATATTACAGTTTTGATAAATTTCAAGAAATGAAGAACCCCTGTGTTGCTGTGCTCTTAAAATCATTGCCTGCAAATGCTTGGGATCTCTATCCATACTTCTTGCAACAAATGATGCATCAACGCCCAAAGCCAAAGCTGCTGGATTAAAAGGATGATCAATGCTTCCCATCGGAGTGCTTTTGGTTATCTTTCTTTGTTCACTTGTAGGGGAATACTGTCCTTTAGTAAGGCCATAAATTTCATTATTAAATAACAGAAGATTTACGTCAAAATTTCTTCTTAGCATATGAATGGTATGGTTACCGCCAATGCTTAGACAGTCGCCGTCACCTGTTACGATCCAGACACTTAGCTCAGGCCTGCTTGCTTTGAGCCCACCTGCAATAGCAGTTGCTCTTCCATGAATGCTGTGCATTCCATAGGTATTCATATAATACGGAAACCGGCTGCTACAACCAATTCCAGAAATCATTACAATATTTTCTTTTGGAATTCCCAGGCCGGGCATTATCTTTTGGACCTGAGCCAGTATGGAATAATCTCCGCATCCCGGGCACCATCTTACTTCCTGGTCGGTGGCAAAATCTTTCGCAGTTAAAGCAACAGCACTGCTTACAGTTTCATTCATTTTTAAACTAGTTATACTATCAAAGTTAATACATAGTATGTTACAGGGAATGTAATCAATTATGAAATAGGGAATTTATTTCGTTAACAATTTTTGCTACAAGTTTTTATTTTTTGCTGCGTTAGTAAGTTTTTTATCCTTCCTGAAGTGCTTCCCAATATTCAGGAGCTTCGTGTATGTGGAATCACAATTGTTCCGCCAACAATATTGTAACACCAAAAATTTCATACATTTCTTCGGTTTTTATACCAAGTTCATATGATTTGCCCAAGTGGTATTTAATACAATCATCGCATCGTAACACCATGCTGGCTACAAGACCAAGCATCCCCTTTTTTTTATCAAGCGCTCCGTCGTCTTAGGTATTAGTATCAAGGTTCCACAACCTTTTCATAACAAGATTGTTTTTACTCAAAATAACTTCATTCATTCGTTGGCGGTAGTCATTAAATTCATTTACAAGTTTCGATATAGCTTTTCTTTTTTTTAAAATATGTTTTCAAAGTTATAGTCATTCAATTACTCAAATTCAATTTCATTAATTTTACTTCTTAAAAAAAAATATGCCAGAAAGTAAATATGACTTTGGGATGGTGGGGCTGGGAGTTATGGGAAGCAACCTGTTGATGAACATGGCTGATCATGGCTTTGCGGTTATAGGTTATGATAAAAATCCTGACAAAACTAAATTGTTTGAGTCCTCCGCTTCAAAGGGCACAATTGTAAAAGGAGTAAATAATCTACAGGAAATGATAAGCCTGCTGAAAGTGCCCCGAAAAATTATGATGCTAGTGCCTGCGGGCATTCCTGTTGAAAGTGTTATAAATGACCTCATTCCAGTATTAGGAGAAGGCGATATAGTCATTGATGGGGGTAATTCACATTATACGGATACACTCAAACGAATACAGATTCTACAGGATAAAGGCTTTCACTTTATGGGTATCGGAATTTCAGGCGGTGAGGAAGGTGCCCGCAAAGGTCCAAGTATTATGCCAGGCGGAGATAAAGAAGCTTATAAATTAGTTGAACCAATTCTGAAAGCTGTGGCAGCAAAAGTAAATGATGAGCCTTGCGTAGGTTACCTGGGCAAAGATGCGGCAGGACATTACGTTAAAATGGTGCATAACGGTATAGAGTATGCGATAATGCAATTGATTAGTGAATGTTACGATCTTTTGCATAACGGCTTTGGCTATACGAATGATCAAATGCACCGTGTATTCAAAGAGTGGGACAGTGGTGAAATGAATTCCTTTTTACTTGAAATATCAGCGACGATTTTTGATAGGAAGGATGATAAGAAAACAAACAATTACCTGGTGGATATGATACTTGATAAAGCAGGAGCAAAAGGAACGGGCAAGTGGACCTCACAGGAAGGCCTTGACTTGCCAATGCCTATCCCAACCATTGATTCAGCGGTAATGATGCGCAACTTGTCTTCTCTTATTGAAGAACGTAGAGAAGCTTCTGAACTCTATAAAACCAAAAGTCAGAAAATAGATGCAGATGGCTTATCCTTTGAAAGCTTATTACATGATGCACTTTTCTTCGCAACAATTGTTAGTTATGCCCAGGGATTGGCGTTGCTTACAAGAGCATCTGAGGAATTGAAGATGGATATTCCACTTCCTGAAGTAGTAAGTGTATGGAGAGGCGGATGCATCATACGCTCGGCACTGCTTGATCGTTTCAAGAAAGCGTATGAAACCGTCGGCCTTCGAAATCTCCTGCTCGATGAAAAGATCGCGGAGTTGATGATGCAAAAACTGGATGGACTTCAAAAGGTTCTTTCAAAAGCAGCACTCAGCAACTTTCCATGTGCTGGCCTTATGGCGTCATTTAATTATTTTAACGCATACCGCAGAAATCTTTTGCCAACAAACTTAATACAGGCTCAAAGAGATTTTTTCGGCGCGCATACCTATCAAAGAATTGATGAAGAAGGAATTTTTCATAGTGAATGGGAAACTTCTGCGGAAACCATATCTACTAAACCAATAGATACAAACTAAAGACCAATGTCAGAGTATAAAAAATTAGCTCCATCAGTCATTTTTATTTTTGGCGGTAGCGGTGATCTTAATTACAGAAAGCTCAATCCTGCTTTGTTCAATCTTTTTATAGATAAAGCAATGCCTGATAATTTTGAAATTGTCGGTATTGCAAGGTCGGCTTATGCAAATGGAGAATATGAAAGTCATTTAAAAGAAGGTATAGATAATTTTTCACGAAGAAAAAGTACTCCTGCTAATTGGAAAGATTTTTCAAGTCACGTTAGCTATGTACAAATGGATGTAAAAGATGAAAAAGAATACAAAAAGATTGAAGAAATAACAAGAACAAAAGAATCGGAATTTGGAGTACATCCGAATATACTTTTTTATATGGCGGTCGCGCCACAACTTGTACCGGATATAGTTAAAAATTTAGGGAAGTTGCAATTTTGCACCGATACCAAATGCACCAGAATTGTTGTAGAGAAACCTTTTGGTTATGATCTTGAAAGTGCGAAAGCGATGAATTTGATGTTGAGCGAATTTTTTGATGAAGAACAAATTTTTCGAATTGATCATTACCTCGGCAAAGAAACTGTTCAAAATATCCTTGCCCTGCGTTTCGCAAATGCCTTATTTGAGCCAATATGGAACAGAAATTATATTGATCATGTACAGATAACTGCTGCTGAAACAGTTGGCGTGGAAGGACGGGGGGCCTATTATGAAACCTCGGGCGCTTTGCGGGATATGGTACAAAATCACATATTGCAATTGCTTTGTATGATTGGGATGGAAGCCCCCGTATCATTTGAAGCCAATGAAATAAGAAATAAAAAAGTTGATGTTTTACATGCACTTCGCAAAATAACCAAAGATCAGGTGCAGGAATATGCAGCACGTGGACAGTATGGTGAAGGCTGGAAGCATGGCGAGGAAGTTCCCGGCTACAGGCAGGAAAAAGATGTAGACCCCGGGTCAATTACTGAAACTTTTGCGGCAGTTAAATTTTATATAGATAACTGGCGATGGCAAGGGGTTCCATTTTATGTACGCACCGGCAAACACCTGCATGAAAAAAATACATCCCTTACAATTCAGTTTAAGCCTGCACCAGCGTTTGCTTTTCCGAAAGAAGCTGCTGAGACCTGGCGGCCAAACAGGCTTTCAATCAGCATTTCTCCTGAGATGGATATATGTCTTCGTTTTCAATCGAAGCGACCGGGCCAGGCGATGATACTGAATCCTGTGGATATGATTTTTAATTATAAAGATGAGTACGATGGAGAAGAGCCTGAAGCATATGAAACACTTTTGTATGATGTAATGGAGGGTGATGCTACGCTTTTTATGCGTGCCGACCAGGTAGAGGCAGCCTGGAAAGTTGTGATGCCTATTCTCGATGTATGGAAGTCACGCAAACCTGTGGACTTCCCAAATTATTCACCCGACTCCTGGGGACCTGAGGATGCTGAAGCCCTTATTGCCAGGGATGGGCACAACTGGGCAACATTACCTTCTAAAAAGAAAAAAAAGAAATGAAATTAAATATTTATGATTCTAAAGAAAAATTAAGTGAAGAGATGACATCCTGGATGTGTGATCTTATCAATTCAACATTACAGGATCAGGAATTTTTTACTTTAGCATTGTCCGGGGGTGAAACGCCGCAAATGCTTTATAAAAAATTAGCATCAGAAGAGTATAAAGAAAAGATTACCTGGAAGAGAGTGCATATTTTTTGGGGAGACGAAAGAGTAATTCCTTTCGATGATGACAGGAATAATGCAAAAATGGCTTTTAAAAATTTAATCAACCAGATTATTATCCCTCCGGCACAGGTGCATAAAATGCGTGTAGATATTGAGCCTCTTTTTGCCGCAAAAGATTATGAGAATGTTTTGCAAACTTATTTTGGAAACACTGAAAAAAGCTTTGACCTTATTTTATTAGGTGTCGGTGACGACGGGCATACCTTGTCTCTTTTTCCTGGTTCACTTGTAGTTGATGAGAAGCAGCATTGGGTAAATGCGGTTTACAATGAGAAACAAAAAATGTATAGAATTACACTTATGCCTTCTATTGTAAATAAAGCTTCTCATATCGCTTTTATGGTAACCGGGGAAAATAAATCAGAAATATTGTATCGTATTATAGAAGGTCAATACGAGCCTAATGTATTGCCTGCTCAATTAATAAAGCCTGAAAATGGGGAGCTACATTGGTTTTTGGATAAAGTTGCTGCTGAAAAATTAAATAAGTAAGATAATTTTTCAGGGGGGAATAAAAGTAAAGCGTATAGTTTTCTTAATAAAGGATTTTTTTATCTTAAATAAAAATATTTGCCCCCCCCCACTATTTTCCTGAAAATAAAATGGAAAAAATTACCAAAGAAAGAAATATCATCACAGATAATTTAGTTGTAGAAAAAACTAATAAGACATTAGATGAATGGTATAAGATTTTAGATGCGAAGGGAGCAAAAATGATGAGGCATAACGAAATTTTTATCTTATAAGTAATACGCCGGCGTTAAACTCTTTAGGTCAATGGAATCAAAATCTACTCGCTACATCT
This sequence comes from Chitinophagaceae bacterium, assembly GCA_036007765.1. GTDB lineage: Bacteria > Bacteroidota > Bacteroidia > Chitinophagales > Chitinophagaceae > Ginsengibacter. The sequence goes on from DASYOM010000197.1 coordinate 14,856, forward strand.
TATGAATGGAGTCGTTACATTAAGAAAAGAGGTGAAAAGAAAGGGAGTTTTGAAATAAGCGTCAGCAAAACTATTTCTGTTAATATCAGCTCTCTTTATCTGGCGTGGATCGAACATGAACAAAGAAATAAATGGCTGAAAAATGAAAAGATAAATATACGTAAAGCGACAGAAAATAAATCTGCGAGAATTACATGGACTGATAATATTACAAGCCTGAGTGTTGACTTTTATCCAAAGGGTGAGGCTAAATCGCAGGTAGTAGTACAACACACGAAAATTGATGATCCAAAAAAGGCAAATCAATTGAAAGAATATTGGAATAATGCTTTGATGAAACTAAAAGCTTTCCTGGAAAAATAACTCACAATCTTTGTTACATTTAGAAGGCTGATCACTCAAAAATTTCAAATCATTATATAGAAATTTTAAAAATTTCATTTTATATTTCAGTAAAATTTTAATTATGACACTATTTGGCTTTTTGATATTGCTACTCATAGCAGCAATATGCGGTGGTATAGGCCAGGCAATTGCGGGCTACGATCTTGGCGGCTGCCTTGTCTCAATTATTGTTGGATTTATAGGAGCTTATATTGGGTTGTGGGTCGCAGGAAAAATGGGGCTTCCTCATTTTTTTGAAATCAACATTGATGGAAAGCCATTTCCAATAATCTGGGCTGTAATAGGTTCTGCAATCTTCACTTTTATTGTTGCCCTCTTGCGAAAGGCTTCTACAGGAAGATCGTAACTATTTACATTAATTGTTTTCTCTTTACAAATAGCTTTGATTTGATTAAAGTTAAAATCCCCTTAATCTCATTTCATACAATAATACAGGTGGTCAAGGAATTTTGAAAACCATCCATTATATTTGACGTTCACATTGTTTTAAGAAAGTATGTTTAATCTCATTTTATTTGGCCCGCCGGGTAGTGGCAAGGGTACGCAATCAGAGAAGTTGATTGCGAAATATAATTTAAAACATCTTTCTACAGGCGATCTTCTCAGAAGTGAAATTTCACGTAAAACACCGTTAGGTATTGAGGCAAAAAAATTCATGGATAAAGGCCAGCTTGTTCCCGATGAAGTGGTGATAGGAATGATAAGTTATGCTTTGGATGACAACCCTGATGCAAATGGTTTTTTATTCGATGGCTTCCCCAGGACTTCTACACAGGCCCAGGCGTTGGACAAGCTACTTGAATTAAAACATACTTCCATAAATGTTATGCTCGCCCTTGATGTATCGGAAGAGGAACTCGTGAAGCGCCTGGTGAAACGTGGTGAAACAAGCGGGCGTACTGATGATAATAATGAGCAGGTAATCCGCACGCGGATCACAGAGTATAATAAAAAAACTTCACCCGTAGCTGAATATTACAAAAAAGCAAATAAAGTGGTAATGATAAAGGGTGAAGGAACAGTTGAAGAAATATTTGTGGGACTTACAAAAGAAATTGATTCGAGGATGAAGAAAACAAAAACCGCATCATAGCATTATCAAATAAATGAATAGCGCAAAGGAAGCTTTTTTAAAATCGGATTTTATTTCAATTTTAAAACAATTAAAGGGTGATGAAAAAGCAAAATGGGGAGTAATGAATTCACAGCAAATGGTGGAGCACTTTGCTGATGCTGTAAAAAATGCAAGTGGTAAATTGATCCTGCCAAGTTTAACCGAGGGTGAAAGATTACAAAAGTCTCGAGATTTTTTAATGAGTGAAGCGCCATTCAGGGAAAATACCAAAAATCCATTAATACCCGAAGAGGGAATCCAGCTTCGCCAGCCTGATACGGCTTCTGCCATAAATAAATTACAAAAAGAACTGGATTATTTTTTTAAAGTTTTTTCAGCAAATCCTGCATTAAAAACCGGGAATGCTTTCTTTGGCGACTTGGATTATGAAATGAATGTTCAATTATTGCATAAGCATGCAATGCATCATCTGAAGCAATTTGGGCTGGTATAGATTAAAGTCCTTCATTATTTATTCTCAGCCATTCAACAATTTGATCAAATTTTGTTTCTCCGTTGGATATGGAGATTGTGAATTGATATAAATTATCATTACTTGCATTAACCTGAATGTTGCATTCTTTCAACAGTGCAATCATTACAAGTATCCTGGCAATTGCTGATTCAAGTAAATTTATATCTCTAACTCCTGATAATCCTCCAAAACCTTTAATCGAAAAGTCATGTAGGGTTAATAAATCTTCTAATAGAATCACTGTGCCAGTTTTTTTAATACATCTTCATATTTACCTTTGATATCATTGTAATGTTGAGATAAGTTTAATTCTTTTTGCTAATTAAATTTTGAAAGATGTGCTAAGATTTCTTTTAATGAATCTTCTTCAGTAAGTCTTGTAATTTGATTGATGGCTTCAATCTTCATTTCCGCTACACTCATAATATAAAATTTTATACATCAAATTTAATAAATCTTAATAGTATTGCTAAATGCTTTAACTCAACCGTAGTTAATTTTGCAGATTAAAATTTATTCAATGAAATTAGGCAATTACATAACAGGCAAATGGATGGAGGGTGATGGAAACGGACAGGAACTGTACAATGCAGTGAATGGAGAAATCGTTGCTTTTGCTACAACAAAAGGACTTGATTTTGCCGCTATTTTGGATTATGGAAGAACAAAAGGAAGCCTGGCACTCAGGAAAATGACTTTCCAGGAAAGAGGCAGGATGCTCAAATCCCTTGCATTGCATTTGCTTGAGAAAAAAGAAAAATTTTATGCCATAAGCTATAAGACCGGCGCAACACGTGCTGATAGCTGGGTGGATATAGAGGGCGGTATCGGTAACCTTTTTTCAAATGCATCGCTTAGAAGAAAACTGCCAAATGAAATATTTGCACTTGATGGCGAAAACATTGGATTAAGCAAAGGCGGCACTTTCGCAGCGCAACATTTGTTATTACCAAAAGAAGGTGTCGCTATACATATCAATGCATTCAACTTTCCTGTGTGGGGAATGCTTGAAAAAATTGCGGTGAACTTACTGGCAGGCGTAGCCGCAGTTGTAAAGCCTGCCTCTATCACATCATACCTTACAGAGGCTGTAGTAAAGGAAATCATTTCTTCTAAAATTTTACCAGAAGGCGCTTTGCAACTTATTTGTGGAAGTGCCGGTGATATACTGGATCATGTTACCTCACAGGATGTCATTACATTCACAGGTTCAGCATCAACCGGATTGAAATTAAAAGCTAATTCAAATATTCTTAGTCAAAATGTTCCATTTAATCTTGAAGCAGATTCGTTGAATTGCATTGTTCTTGGAAACGATGTAACATTAGAAATGCCTGAATGGGATATTTTTATTAAAGAGGTTAGAAAAGAAATGACATCGAAGGCAGGGCAGAAATGTACAGCTATCAGAAGAATTTTTGTGCCTGAAAATAAAATGGAAGATGTATGGCAGGCGATCAGTAAATCATTGGCGCAAACCATTATTGGCAATCCGGAAAATGAAAAAGTAAGGATGGGTGCACTTGCAGGGCAATCTCAAAAGCAGGAAGTTAAAGAACAGGTTCAAAAACTCCTTGCTTCATCTCAAATAATTTACGGCAGCCTCGATAGTGTAGAGCTTATTGATGCCGATGCAAAAAAAGGAGCTTTTATGAGCCCGTTGCTTTTAGTAAATCATAATCCTCTTCAAACAGAAGAAGCACATAATGTTGAGGCTTTCGGCCCGGTAAGCACAATTATGCCTTATAAAAATATTGATGAAGCGATTACTCTTGCAAAAAAAGGAAGAGGTTCTTTGTGTAGCTCAATTGTCACTTCAAGCGAAACATTTGCTAAGGAATATATTCTTGGAGCAGGCACCCATCACGGAAGAATTTTAGTGCTTAACAGGGATTGTGCAAAAGAAAGTACCGGTCATGGTTCACCTCTCCCATTACTCGTACATGGGGGACCGGGCCGGGCCGGGGGAGGAGAAGAAATGGGTGGGCTACGTGGTGTTAAACATTACATGCAAAGAGTTGCAGTGCAAGGTTCACCACCAATGCTGACTGCGATTACAAACGTTTATCAGCCCAATGCCAACGGGCAAATAACTACGGAACATCCTTTTAAAAAATATTTTGAAGAGCTGAATATCGGGGATCAACTAATAACAAAAAAAAGGGTTATTACAAGTAAAGACATCGACAGGTTTGCAGAATTAAGCGGTGATCATTTCTATGCGCATATTAAAACTACGGATTTTGAAGGAACAATGTTTGAGCAACAGGTAGCTCATGGATATTTTATATTAAGTGTTGCCGCAGGCCTTTTTGTTGATAGTTATGAAAAAAATCCCGTGCTACTGAATTATGGAATTGATGAATTAAGATTTACCAAACCTGTTTATCCTGGCCATGAAATTTACATTCGTTTTACCTGTAAAGAAAAAATTGAACAGGAATTAAAAGAACAGAATCCTGATGTACCCTTTGTAAAAGGCAATGATATTCCCAGGGGAATTGTAAAATGGTATGTAGAAATTTTAGATGAAACAGAAGAGCCTTTAATTGGTGTGGCAACAATATTAACTATGGTTATGAAGAAACGCTAATTTTATAACATGGAAAATAATTGTCACAATAATTTTTTTTATGGAGGATAAAATAAAAGAAGGCTACGTAAATTCTCACACCGAGCACGGTATTACAACCATCGAATTTTTTCACCCTCAGAGCAACTCTTTGCCGGGTAAAATCCTGGAAAAAATAACCCAGGAGATACATTATTCATCCAACCATGAATCGAAAGTAGTGATCCTCCAAAGTGCCGGTGATGGTGCTTTTTGCGCGGGCGCCAGTTTCGATGAATTGGCCGCTGTTAAAAACGAAACAGAAGGTTTTCATTTCTTTCAGGGGTTTGCCAATCTTATCAATGGAATGCGTAAGTGTAATAAACTTATCATTGGTCGTATTCATGGAAAATGTGTCGGAGGAGGCGTTGGTATAGTTGCAGCTTGCGACTATGCGCTTGCAGTAAAAACAGCCGAAATAAAATTAAGTGAACTGTCGATTGGAATCGGCCCTTTTGTTGTAGGCCCTGCGGTTGAACGAAAAATTGGGGTATCTGCTTTTAGCCAGCTTGCAATTGATGCTACATTTTGGAGAAATTCTGAGTGGGCAAAGAAAAAAGGATTATATGCAGAAGTGCATGAGACGGTACAAAACCTGGATGAATCTGTTTACAGACTTGCAAACACACTTGCACATTCAAGCCCCGACGCAATGGCTGAAATGAAAAAAATTTTCTGGAGAGGGACAGAAAATTGGGATGTGCTTCTTAATGAAAGGGCAGCGATAAGCGGGAAGCTCGTTTTGAGTGATTTTACAGTAAAAGCAATTGCAAAATTCAAGAAAAAAGCAAAATAATATCCCCCGGTTTAAAGCACAGTTTATTTATAAATTATCGTACTCATACAAAGGATCAATGTGTGTACCCGCATCCATTTCAAAAACAGGCTTTATCAATCCATCTTTTAATCCATATACCCAACCATGCAATTGCGGCCGTTGTTCGTTTTTCCAGGCTCGCTGAATAATTGATGTTTTAGAAAGATGCATCACTTGCTCTCTGACATTGAGTTCTACCAGCCTGTCGGTGCGCTGTTCTCCATCTGCGATAGCCGCCAATTCTTCGCGATGCAGGCGGTATACATCTTTAATATTACGCAGCCACATGTTAAGTACATACTTATAATCATGGTTTGTCATAGCTGCTTTAATACCACCGCACCCATAATGGCCACAAACAATTACATGATTTACTTTTAAATGATTCACAGCAAAATCCAGCACACTTAAAAGATTCACGTCAGTATGTACCACTATATTGGCAATATTTCTATGCACAAAAATTTCACCGGGCTGAGTGCCGGTAATCTTATCTGCAGGCACCCTGCTATCACTGCAACCGATCCATAAAAATTCCGGAGTCTGCAGAGAAGATAATCTTTTAAAAAATTCCGGATCATCTTCTATTTGTTCTTTTGCCCATGCTTTATTTTCTAACAGCAATTTTTCGTATGAGGTCATAATAAATTTTTGAAATAAATATTTTTCAATACCAACAAATAATCGCGTAATCTTTTTTACCTAATAAATATTCCTGAATAACATTCTTCATTGAATGTTGGACACAAGATAGAAAGCAAATTCTACATTAAACCTACTGAGAGTTTTTCCATGAATGCCATTTCTTACTGAAGCTGTATCATTATTGTAATCATCTGTAAAAACCTGTATTCACTTCCGCTTTTAAATTTTATCAATAAGCATGTCTTAAAAATTATTGATACCTTTTATAATATCCCGGTCAATACCCCGCACTAAAAGCACAGATAGATACAAAAATTTTGCTAACGCTTCTGAATTAAACAACAAATTTTTTGTTAACATAACATACATGGACGTCGGTGTCTTCTTTTATTTTTATCTTCGCGGCTTGAAGAAAATTATACCCATATTTTTATTTATTATTATTTGCATTAGTCATTTAAATATAATTGATGTAGTAATTGATGCTGCTACTCGCAAAAAAGAAAATACCCAAACACCTAAAAACTTTCCTGCCGAAAAAGAATCTGAAACAGAAAAAGAAAATAAGGGGAAAGAAAAAACAGAAGAACAAGAGAAATACCATACCAGAATTAATTATATTTCAACCAGCCAATTTCAATTATCTGATAAGGATAATTTTATTTGCTTTACTACTAAATTAAATATACATCCTTACCAGGAGGATGATATACAGCCTCCCCGGGCTGTTTAGCTTATTTCCATCTATAAAGTCTTCCCGCTTTGCTTATCAATTCTTCTTAGGATTGTATAAAATAATATAGCTACCGGTTTATCTACCTATAAGACTTTATTAAAAGTGGGTTTACAAAACCGGGATTTCCCCAAATTGTTAAGTCAATTGTCATTAACTCATTTAAAAGTTTTTGAAATTATAGATCTTCTCTTAGCTATGACAATTTTAAAATTGACATGACTGTAATATTTATTATTAAAATCAAAACAGTTTTATTGCCTTAGGCACAGCCATTTACAATAAACAACTTTTCTCTGTAGCATGGTTCAGGCTTGCTGCATTGGGCTATTAAAAAAATGATTATGAAATTCAAAATAAAACATCTAAAGACTGACTTGCCTTCGGGGCTCGTGGTTTTCTTAGTGGCCCTTCCTCTTTGTCTCGGAATTTCTTTAGCATCCGGGGCTCCATTTTTCAGTGGTTTAATATCCGGTATCATTGGCGGAGTTGTGATAGGAAGTTTAAGTGGTTCCAAACTTAGTGTAAGCGGACCAGCAGCAGGCCTGGCTGCATTGGTATTGGCAGCAATTACTAATATTGGCGCATTCGATCTTTTTCTTTGTGCTGTATTGATAGCCGGTATTTTACAAATATTAATTAGTGTGGCAAAGCTGGGAGGGGTAGCTAGTTACTTTCCATCCAGTGTTATCAAAGGTTTGCTCACCAGCATTGGTATATTAATTATTGCTAAACAAATTCCACATGCTGTAGGGTATGACAGAGATAATAAAGGACTGCTATCAGACTTTGGAATGGAAGACTGGCACGAATTATTTCAACCACTGGAGCATATAAATCCAGGAGCGTTGATTATTTGCGTTGCTTCCATTTTAATAATGTTGATATGGGATACACCCTTCATAAAAAATAAAGTAAAATTTATACCGGGAGCATTAGTGGCAGTAATTGCAGGCATAATTATCAATGAAATATTTAAGGTTACCGGCATTCCACTTATCGTTGGCGAAGATCACCTGGTACAAATTGAAGCTGCTAAAAGCGCCTCTGATTTCTTTAGCTTTTTTACATTACCTGATTTTAACGGGTTTCTAAATAGTAAAGTAATCGTTACAGGTATTATGATAGCGATTATAGCTTCACTGGAAACATTGCTGAGTATTGAGGCTATCGATAACCTGGATCCGGAAAGAAGGGTAACTAACACTAACAGGGAATTACTGGCGCAGGGAATAGGAAATACTGTATCCGGATTAATTGGTGGTTTGCCTATCACCAGTGTAATAGTAAGAAGCAGCGCCAATGTGCATGCAGGAGCAAAATCTAAATTGTCGGCTATTTTTCATGGCCTTCTATTATTGGTTTGTGTAATCAGCATTCCGGGGCTGCTCAATTTTATTCCTTTATCTGCCCTGGCAGCCATATTGCTTTTAACAGGTTATAAGCTATGTAAGCTTTCCGTCTTTTCGCAAATATTAAAAAACGGCAAGTATCAATCCATACCTTTTTTTGTAACTGTCGTTGTTATTATTGGTATTGATTTGTTAGGGCTATATAAGCCGTTAAAAGGCGAGGGTTTATTAGTGGGAGTGATAGCTGGATTGGTAGCGGCATTTGGCGCTATACTACATGGCAATCTCAAAAATTCTTACTTCTTTCACAAGGATCAACACCATGAAGGTGACATTATACAAATTCGTTTATCCGAAGAAGTATCCTTTTTGAATAAGGCAGCTATCCGGGAAACTCTGGACCATATACCAGCAAAGGCTACAGTAATAGTTGATGCTTCCCACACGGATTATATAGATTTTGATGTGCTGGAACTCATCAAAGAATTCAGGGACATTAAAGCACCGCTGAAAAATATTACCTGCAGGCTGGAAGGCTTCCAGGAAAAATATAAAATTGAAAATAAATTAAACGTGCAGTCTGTGCATTAGTATAAAAAAATCTCTTATGCAAAATGAATATCTAAAATTATTAGAAAATAATAAGGCCTGGGTTGTACTTCAATATGGTAGTGCATACTGATATGAATTTATTAAGTGTTTTATCATACGCCGTGGATATTTTAAAGGTGAAACATATTATTGTATGCGGGCATTATGAATGCGGCGGCATACATGCTGCGATGAGTAACAAGCAGTATGGTCTAATTGATAATTGGTTGCGGCATATTAAAGATATTTACAGGTATCATCATAAGGAACTGGATGGTATCGCAGATGAAGTACTAAGGGCTAGAAGGTTTGTAGAATTGAATATAATGGAACAGGTACATGACCTGGGTAAAACTTCTATAGTCCAAAATGCCTGGAATAACGATCAACCCTTATCTATTCACGGATGGGTGATCTCAACGATGGATTGATCAGGGATCTGAATGTAACGTTTACCAGCCCTAAAAATCTTCATAACGTTTACCATTTTGAAAAGTAAAAAAGACCTTATAAAAATTTTCTTAAATGCCCGGCACGCCGTTATAATAAAGATGCTTTAAAGGCGTCTGTTCATTTCAAAACTCGTCAAATTGAATGATCAAATGTTTAATCCGCCGCAGGCACTGATGGTTTGCCCGGTTATGTAACTGCTTAAATCGCTGGCTAAAAAAAGCGCAACATTAGCGATATCTTCCGGACTGGCAAATCTTCCCAAAGGAATGCCGGCTTTATATTTTTCAGCGCCTTCGCCTTCTTTTAAGTAAGAGGTCATATCAGTTTCTACAAAGCCGGGAGCTATGGCATTGCAACGAATATTGCGGCTGCCCAATTCTTTCGCTACGCTTTTTGTAAAGCCAATAACACCGGCTTTGCTGGCTGCATAGCTGCTCTGGCCTGCATTTCCCATTTCACCAATTATGCTGCTCATATTTATGATGCTACCTTTCCTTGCTTTCATCATTGGGCGCATGACTTGCTTGGTCATATTAAAAACACTTTTAAGATTAGTAGTCATTACTTCATCCCACTGTGCAGGAGTCATTCGAAGTAATAAGTTATCCTTCGAGATTCCAGCATTATTTACACAAATATCGACGCCACCAAATTCTTTAATTACATTATTTACCATTACTTCGCAATCTTCATAAGTGCCTGCGTTGCTTTTATAAGCTTTTGCATTAACGCCAAAAGATTTCAATTTTTCCTCTAAAGCCTTGGCTTTATCATCACTACTCACGTATGTAAATGCAATGTGTGATCCACTTTCAGCAAGCTTCAAAGCTATTGCTTCTCCAATTCCACGGCTGCCGCCGGTGATTATTGAAATCTTATTTTCTAACAAGCCCATAAATAAAAATCTGTTTTCTATTTAATAATTATTACAAATCTAAATTTGTTTATCAGGAATTTTTCATGTTGAGAATTTCTTCAATTAAATTTCTGTCATTACTTAACCTTGGTATTTTGTGTTGCCCTCCGAGTTTACTATTTTTTTTAAGCCACTCTCTAAATGTTCCTGTTTTTAAAACGTGAACGATGGGCTTACGTAAAGCAATATCCCGGTAACGCTTAGCTTCATAGTCACTGTTTACCGATTTTAATGCATCATCAAGATCAACGATAAAATTATTAATATCATCAGGTAGTTTATCAAACTCAATCAGCCACTCATGAGCACCATTCTCTTTTTCACTAAAGAACACCGGAGCTGCAGTGTAATCGCTTACTACAGCGCTTGTTTTTTCCGATGCCATTGCAATTGCCTTATCTGAATTTTCCACAATCACTTCTTCACCAAAGGCATTCATATAATGCTTCAATCTTCCTGTTACTTTTATTTTGAAAGGGCGAAGCGATGTAAATTGAACCGTGTCACCCACAAGATATCGCCATAGACCTCCATTCGTACTTATAACGAGAGCATAATTTTTGTGCAGTTCAACCTGCTTCAGGCCGATAGTCTGTGCGCCAGCTTTGCCGTATTCCTCAACAGGCATAAATTCATAAAATATTCCATGGTCGGTAAACAGAAGCATGCCATCATCATCAGGCATGTTCTGTGCTGCAAAAAATCCTTCGCTTGCATTGTAAATTTCCAGGTAATTTATTGGGGCTCCTATTAAACGACGTAGCTGCTCACGATAAGGAGTAAACGATACGCCACCATGAATGTACAACTCAAGATTAGGCCATACATCTTTCAGGGTTTTCTTTTCTGAAACTTCAAGGATCCGCTTTATCAATAAAATCGTCCATGTAGGAACTCCTGCCATTGATGTTACATTTTCATTGATGGTGTTTTGTGCAAGTTGTTCAATTTTACTTTCCCATTCATCAAGTAAGGCAATCTTAAGCTCGGGTGTTCTTATCCAATGCCCCCAAAATGGTGTGTTTTGCATAAGCACCGCGCTCAGGTCACCATATTGTATGTCTTCATTAAAATTATTTAACTGGTGGCTGCCGCCTACTACGAGGCTCTTACCCGTAAGCAGGTCGCTGTCCGGAAAATTAGTATAGTAGTTCGTAAGCACATCCTTCGATCCTTTGAAGTGTGTATCCTTAAGGCTTTCTTCGCTTATGGGAATGAATTTACTTTTCTCAGATGTAGTTCCACTACTTTTAGCAAACCAGTTAATAGGCGTGTTCCATAAAATATTTTCTTCACCATTCATCATCCGCAGGATATAAGGTTTTATATCATCGTATTCATGAATGGGTACATTTTTTTTAAAGTCCTTAATAGTGAAAAGTTTTGAAAATAAATATCGCCGGCCAAATTCGGTGTATTGTGCCTGTGTTACCAGGTGCTGTAGCACATCTCTTTGAGCTGCTACCGGATAGTCAATCCAGTTTTGAACTCCCCAAAAGCGTAACCTCGCTAAACGTGATATGGCCGGGCTTAATAATTTCATGTTAAGGCAAGATAATAAATTGCTCTATCGTATGATTGTTTAATTGTTGGTTGAACTTTTTCTTAGGGTAGGAAAATCAAAAGGAATATGTATACATGCAACCGTGAACCAATATATTAATAGACGTTTATTTCAATGCATCTGTATGTAAGTAGTCTTTTCGCTTAAGTTCGAAATTACGGCCAAGATATAGCCGCCTTACCTGCTCGTCTTTTGCAAGCTCTTCCGCAGTGCCTTCTATAAAAATTTTCCCTTCAATAAGCAAATAGGCCCGGTCGCAAATTGATAAGGTCTCATTTACGTTGTGATCAGTTATGAGTATGCCGATATTCTTATATTTTAATCTTGTTACGATGCTCTGTATATCTTCTACAGCGATTGGATCTATTCCCGCGAAGGGCTCGTCTAATAAAATAAATTTTGGGTCTACAGCCAATGCCCGTGCAATTTCTGTACGCCGTCTTTCACCCCCGCTTAATACATCGCCATTGCTTTTGCGCACATGCCCCAGATTGAATTCCGATATCAGGGATTCTAATTTTTCTTTTTGATCCTTTTTGGAAAGCTTTGTCATTTCAAGCACAGCGGAAATGTTATCCTCTACTGTAATCTTTCTGAAGATACTTGCTTCCTGTGGTAAATACCCAAGGCCCATCTTTGCCCTTTTATACATGGGAAGCTTGGTAATATCAATGTCATTCAAAAAAATTTTGCCTTCATCAGGTTTTACCAGGCCAACTACCTGGTAAAATGAAGTGGTTTTACCTGCACCGTTAGGACCAAGTAAGCCAACAATTTCACCCTGCCCGACCTGAAAAGAAACATTATTGGTAACGGCTCTTTTCCCATAGTATTTTACCAGGTCTTTTGCGAATATAATTTGGTGCAAAACAAAAGTATTTCAACAAAAGTAAGTGAATGAATATAAAAAACTTTGCTAAGATCACATTTTGAATATTGATTCTGCAACCAACATGATTGCACATTTGTTAATTAAATTTATAGTTAAAATAATTAATCAAATTGCTCTAAAGTTAAACTAAATGCGTGTTTTGATTTCTTTTCAATCCAGTTTTTGCTCTTAATTCATTACAACTTATGTTTGCATCTATTTTTTAAAAAAATGAAAGTCACTGATCATATAAAAGAGGGAAAGGATACTGTAATTTCATTTGAAATTCTTCCGCCTTTAAAGGGTAAAACAATTGAATCAATTTACAACCATCTCGATCCGTTAATGGAGTTTGACCCTGCATTTATCAATGTAACCTACCATCGTAGTGAGCAGGTATTTAAAAAGAAAGCAGATGGTACTTTTGATAAGGTGGAAGTGCGAAAAAGGCCGGGGACAGTAGGTATATGCGCCGCCATAATGAATCATTATAAAATTGATGCAGTCCCTCATTTAATTTGCGGAGGCTTTAATATACAGGAAACTGAAAATGCCCTGATTGACCTTGCTTTTCTCGGTATTGATAATGTTCTTTTGCTTCGGGGGGATGCGGCCAAAAATGAAACTCTTTTCGAGCCCGAAAAAAACGGTCATCCCTATGCTATTGATCTACTGAAACAGGCCGTAAATCTTAACAACGGAATTTATCTGGAAGAAGATATTCGCGATGGTTACAAAACCAAGTTTTGCATTGGTGTCGCTGGCTATCCTGAAAAACATTTTGAAGCTCCTAATATGGATAGCGATATCCGTTATCTTAAAATGAAGGTAGATGCCGGATCAGATTACATAACTACCCAAATGTTTTTCGATAACAAAAAGTATTTTGATTTTGTAAAAAAATGCAGGAATGCGGGTATTCAGGTTCCTATAATTCCCGGCCTCAAACCGATCACTTCTAAGAAACAGCTGTCTGTTTTACCCCGCACATTCCATGTTGAAATTCCAACAGAACTTAGCAATGAAATTATTAAATGTAAAACAGATGCTGACGTGGAAATAGTTGGCACAGAATGGTTGTTGTCCCAATCTAAAGAGCTTAAAAAAGAGGGAGTTCCGGTACTACATTATTATACCCTTGGTAAACCCTATGTGGTGGCAAATGTTGTAAAAGAATTGGTGTAATATAATCTGAACGATTTGTTTATTTGAACATCGTTCAACCTGATTAAAATAGAAGCCAGCAGTAAGAGATCTGATAGCCTTACTGCTATTTCCTCAAAAATTTTGCCTGTTAATTTCTGTCAAGTGGTATGCCAAGGGAAATGCTTACCGTGCGGTATTTATTTTTATCATCCGAGCTATTGTTACTTTGCGTTGAATTAATTTTTGTAAGGCCCAAAGCATAATTAACTTTTAATAATACTTTCCCAAGATCTAAACCTCCGCCAACATTTAACCCAAAGTCAAACCTTTTAAGTTTATCATAAGCTGCATCGTCCTGCTTGGAAGTAAACGGATCATCATTGCTGAATTTAATATTACCTGTACTGGTGGAAGTGATTCCAAGAACTTTTGATTCTGATTTAGCATTACCGGCAATACCTATCGCAGCATAAGGCCCACCATGAAAAAAAACGTTGGTATTTTTTTCCAAGGGAAAACGCACAATCAAATTCATTGGCAATTCCAGGTATAAAGGATTAAATCTTGTTTTCACATAATTATCATCTGTACCACTTGTGAAATAGGTTTCTGCTTTAGATCCTCGGCCATCCAATAATAAGCCGCTCTCAAGATCAATGGTTTTAGATAAATCAAATCGCCCGAGAATACCTGCATTAAAAGTAGTTAACATGTTATTTTTTTCTGTTTGCCCGGAAGAAGTTGTAGTAATGTTAGCGAGGTTTACACCTGCCTGTACGTACAACTGGGATTTTGTTTGCAAGAAAAATAGTGTCAGCAAAGCAATGCTTAATAATGTTTTCATTTTGTGGTTTTAGTTTTCAAAAAAGTAAATGTATGGTTGAGGTTAATATTCTTTTCAAAACCTACCGGCAACTAATCGTAATTCATTTTTTCAAATCAACAGGTAAATAGACTATTTAAAAGATGATAGTTCAACCCTGTATTTAATTTTTTCTGGATTGATATTTACTGTAATGATTGAAAAACTTTTTCATTCACTTTAACGGGATATTTTCTCTTTAATTGCTCAATCCATTTTTGCTCAAGAAATGTTTGATAATCGTTAATAACAAGGCCTCTTGCGTCTTCAAAATTTCTTTGCTGATTAGCAGGATACAATTTAATAATTTGTGCAAAAACGGTTGTGCCATCACCATTATTTGTAACGGGGGCAGTTATAAGCCCTGTTGTAAAATTAGTTCTATCAATTACCGGGATCTGCCCTAATTCATACCGTCCTGAATCAGCTTGTAGCTGGGTTGGGTTTTCGCTCATTACATCTTTCCACGAACGTCCCTTTTGAATTTGTTCAATCGCATTTTTTGCGGTCGTAGCATTGGGACATGAGTATAAAACGGCATCAGCACTCACATTCCACAAGTAATTGGTTTTATGTTGATCATAGTATTTTACAAGCCCTGAACTATCTGCCGAAGCTCTGGACCATACATTTTTTTCCATGATCTCAAAAAGCATATTTCCTTCTTTAAATTCCTTCAACTGGTATTTAAAATCGGTGTTAAAATCCTGCAGCCTGTTGCGATAGTTTTCAGTTGCAGTAATAGCCAGATAATTTTTTAGAAGCTCAGCATAAGATAATGTATTAGATGTTTGTGTATTGTCTTTTGTTCTTTTAGCATACTGCAGCCAGTCACCAACAATTACTCTGCTATTATTATTAAAAAAAAGCAAAACGGATTGATCATTCAGGTTTCCGGCAGCAATTTTTTTATTTGCCAAAGTAAAACTGTCTGTTATTTTCCATAAAGCAGCCTCATTTATTGCATTATTTTTTTTGTATCCTGTTTTACTAAGAATTTCTTTTAAGAATTTTTCTTTTGCAGTTTCAATTCTATTGTCATTTAAAACTTCCTGCCTGAGGCTATACATGAAAGCTTCGTCATTTTTATTCGCGGGTACTGGTGATAGTGAGATACGCTTTAAAATATGATAGCCAAATTCTGTTTGAAAAGGCTCTGAGACACCTCCATCCTCTTTCAATGAAAAAGCAATTTTTTCGAAACCCCCATCATATTTTGCAACTCCAAATTCCGGCATTAAGCCACCATTCATGTAAGTCATTTTATCATCACTATACTTTTTAGCCAATTCACTAAAATCTGCTCCCGACTTTATTGCTTTATAGACTGAATCTGATAATTGTTTTGCATGGTCTCTAAAAACATTATTTCCTGCAGGCACGGCAAATAAAATCTGTGCAACTTTTACTTTCCCCACAGCTGGCCTTTGCTCTTCATTTTTAAAAATGTGCCATCCTTTTTTAGAACGGTAGGGCTTACTTATTTCACCGGGTTTTAAATTGTATATAATATTTTCAAATTCATAGGGTAGCGTAAAAGCTGTTATGAATCCAAGATCGTTTCCCTGCACTGGAGTTATTTTTTCTTTTATTTCAGCGAGGATATCCTCATAATCTGTTTTGCCTTTTTTTAATTCATTATAAGCCTCATTGATTGCCTTGTATGCTTTCAATGTATCCGAAGGTTGCATTTTATCATTTATAGGTGCATAAAAATGTGATGTATGAATATCTTTTTTAATCCTATTATATGCCTCATCAGTAAGTACATCTACCTGCCCGTTATCTTTTAAATAACCATCCTCAATTTGTGAACGAAAATTTTGAAGGTCGGTTTCGAGAGCCGGAAGCGTGTCAAGTCGTAACTCTTTCGCAGCCTGCACCTTCAGTTTAAATTTTATGTATAGGTCCAGGTAATCTCTCAGGGCCTGTTCTTTGCTTACAGTAGTGGTTTTGTTTTTATTAAAGGCTTTGAGGAATTCGTCTTTACCTACAACATTGTTGCCGTATGTAAACAATGCCTGAGAATAAGAAAAAAAAGAAGTAGAAAAAAAGACAGTTAGTAATAACAGTTGTTTCATTAAGGATTATTTATTAATTAAAATGGCTGAGGTAAATTATGGAGAATTGCCAACTTAAAGTCTATAATTAAATTCATTTAATACTCATGTGGAAAATCAAAAATTGAATTTAAAATAACGAACAGATTATTAGATTGGCTTTTCATTCGTGTTTATTATTCACTTTCATTTGTAACACATCATCCATTTGATCAATGGTCAGTTTTTTTGCTATAATACGTTTGTCTTTATCAAGCAAATATAATGTTGGGGTTTGGGTTACATCATAAAGTTGTTTATAAGAGGGTTTCTGGGCTTGTTCATTTGCTTTCTTTTGTTCATCAGTCTGGTAAACGTTTACCCAGCTTTGTAAATTGTTCTTTTTGATAAACTCCTTCCATTTTTCCTGCTCCTTTGTTTCAGAAAGAACCCCATACATTTTCACACCCTCATCTTTCCATTTCGCCCTGTAAAAAGAATCAAGCGTTGGTACTTCATGCTGGCAATGGCCACAGGTAGGATCCCAGAAAACGACAATTGTGTAAGCGGATTGTAAATCATATAACGAACGCGGCGCGCCTGCTGTATCAACCATCTCAAGATTTGCAGCCTGCTCTCCTATCAGATTAGACATCAGCATATAGGCCCTGTTTGAAATTGCTGTCATCTGCTTTTCATTGAGCCATGATGAAACACCTTTGGAATGATATTTTTCAAATAGATGCACAAACACAGCATCCTGTCCCATATACTTAGGATTGATGTATTCATCGGTAAGCCAGTTGAGTAAAAACTTATACATCTCAGGCGATACTCTTGCTTTCAAAAGCAGGTAATCTGATTCTTTAATAATTGAATCCGGAGCGGGCGTTATTATTTCTCTAAAAAACCTTTCCAATTTTGGCAGAAAGAATGGGGTACG
The DNA here is from genome assembly GCA_036007765.1 of Chitinophagaceae bacterium. Classification (GTDB taxonomy): domain Bacteria; phylum Bacteroidota; class Bacteroidia; order Chitinophagales; family Chitinophagaceae; genus Ginsengibacter. The sequence goes on from DASYOM010000197.1 coordinate 32,393, forward strand.
TATCACCCGATCATCAGTAAAATCTATTCCGTCCCAATAATGTTTTTTGTAATACTGGTAATTATTGATGGAATCTTCCCTGGTAACAGGCTTTGCCATTGCGGCTTGAGGCTCTTTCATGCTTTTTAGTAAGGCGGCTAACATTGATTCAGGATTTTCCCTGATTATCTTATCCCTGTAATCAGTTAATTCTTTATTGAGCGTATTATAATTTTTTTCATGCGATAAACTGTCAGATTTTCTCCTTGAATTTTTAAAAGCTTCCATTTCCTCTTGCAATCCAATTCCCTTAGAGGAAACGAATTTTTGATATTGTTGGAAAAGCTTGTTCTCTGAAGATCCATTTACTGTGGTTTTATTTACCAGGTCACTTGTATCTGCATTTATTGTAATCAACTGTTCTTTATCTACGAGGAAATCAAATAATTTATTTTTCCCGGGGAAAACAATTGAGTAGACTCCCGAACGCAGGGTTTCATTTTTTTGAAATACTGCCACTCCTTTGTCATTTATTGCAGCGGAATCCTCAACATTTATATTCTTGCCATAATAATATGTGAGATATGCAATTCCGTCTTTAAAATTTGGCGTGTGCAGCGATACTTTGTAACCCTGGGCAAGCGAAGCTGTTATCGAAAATAAAAAAACCGTAATGCTAAAAAATAGTTTCATTAGTAGAAAAATGGTTGACAAAAATATTCAAATTGAACGCAAAAAATCTAAACCTTTAAATACTTAACATTTTTAGTCAAATTCAATTAGCGTTTCATGAAGTATTTTTACTCTTCGATCCATAGATACTCGGGATAAAAAAGGATGAAAAGAAAAAAGAAATTTGTATTGGAAGATTTGGCTGTTACCAGTTATGCGGCCGAAGGAAAAGCGCTTGGGCGAGTTGACGGTAAAGTAATTTTTGTTGAAGGCGTTGTACCCGGAGATGTAGTGGATGTTTTGATTACAAAAAATAAAAAGGACTGGGCCGAAGGAAAAGCGACTAAAATTAAAGAGCTCAGTAAAGAAAGGGTTGAACCGTTTTGCATTCATTTTGGCGTTTGCGGTGGCTGTAAATGGCAGATGCTCCCTTATCAAAAGCAACTGGAATATAAAGAACAGGAGACCGTTGATGCATTTAAAAGAATTGGTCATCTTAAAGATATTCCGGTGTTGCCAATCATTGGTTCAGAGAAGATTATTCATTACAGGAACAAGCTTGAATTTACTTTCAGCAACAAAATATATTTATCCGTACAAGAATTAAAAGAGCTTGGCGATGACGCTTGGCCGGGCGGTGCATTAGGATACCATGTTCATGGATTGTATGATAAAATCGTTGACATTTATGAATGCTGGCTGATGGATGATGTGAATAATAAGATCCGGAACAGTATTCGTGAATTTGCTATGGCTAATAACTATAGCTATTATAATGTAAAAGATCATAATGGTTGGCTACGAAATATCGTCATTAGAAATTGTGATTCAGGCGAGCTTATGGTGAACCTGATTTTTGGATATGATGACAAAAAAGAGCGGGAACGAATCTGCAATTTTTTATTAGAACAGGCTCCTTCCATTACCACTTTATTATTCACCATTAATGCAAAATGGAATGACAGCATTTATGATTTGAATCCACAAATAGTATTTGGGAAAGGGTACGTGATTGAAAAGCTGGGAGATTATAATTTCAAAATTTCTCCTAAATCATTTTTCCAAACCAATACTAAGCAGGCGGAAAGATTGTACAACATTGTAAAGGATTTTGCCGGGCTTACCGGAAATGAAATTATCTATGACCTGTATTGCGGCACCGGGAGCATAGGTATTTTTTTAAGCGCTGGTGCTAAAAAAATTATAGGAGTTGATGTAATTGAAGATGCGATAAAAGATGCTAAAGAAAATGCTGCGTTGAATAATATAAGCCATGCAACCTTTTTTTGCGGCGATGTTATTGAAATATGCGGCGATAAATTTTTTATGCTACATGGCAGGCCAGATGTTATCGTTGTTGATCCTCCACGGGCGGGTCTACATGCAAAGCTGATTGATAAAATTATAGAAATTGCCCCTGGAAAAATTGTGTATGTAAGCTGCAATGTTGCCACCCAGGCCCGGGATATACAATTGCTCAGTGAAAAGTTTTCGATTGAAAATTCACAACCCGTTGATATGTTTCCACATACGCATCATATTGAATGCGTGGCGGAGCTTAGGTTAAAGCAATAATCTCATGCCGGCAATTTCTTTTTATAATAAGCAATCTTCTCCGCCTTGCTCATTCTTGCACAGCGGGGAGATGGCGAGGGAAGACATTCACCATTTTTTATTCCTGGAAATATTTTTAAGAAATGTTTTTCTACAAACCTGCTGGTAAAAAAAATATGCTGAAATGAAGTATGCGCTAAAATTTTTTTAATGGCTTTATCATTGTAGTCAATCACTTCAAGATTTGTATCTGAATTATTTACTTTATTCCTTCGTGCTTTTAAAATAATGTCTGCAATGGCAATTCCTTTCTTAGTAAATAAGTAGCTTTTATCTGTAGCATTTTTTAATTCTATGTTATACACGCCGGAAATTATACCCCAAAATTGATTACGCTTTGTACTATAAAACCATTTATCATCTTCGATATTTTTTTGTGTAATCTCTCTTCCCGGGAAACTTCCAACTATAAGAACAGTTGCATTTACAGGGACAAAAGGGTGAAAAGGATGAATTTCAATTTGGCTCATCATCTATAAAAGCATTTTTTCTCTTTTATCATTACGATAATTTCTGTAATCGTTAGTCAAAGAGGGTTAATTAAAAGCCTAATCTACACTCAGCTAACAAAAGTATAAGTAATAAAAAATACCCATAATGATTTGCTTGTAAATTAGTCATTCCATCTTTTCAAATTCATCCTTATTTTCCTGTGTCCAAGTCGCTTTAGCTACTTTTCCATTTTCAATTGTAAAATCAACATAAGTAGCGATGCGCCTAACGTCAGGAAGGACAAATTTTGTTTCAGATTGTGGTACCAGTAGCATGTTAGCCCCGGTCCCGTTGGATAGATCGCAATATAATTTTCCATCCTTTTCATATATTTTAACTGTGACATTTATTGTTGAATCTTTTCCCTTGTATTTATAAATACCAATATATCTTTTTAAAATCGAATCACTCAATTGCACTTCTGCATGTAATGACTTTCCAGCGCTCAATCTTGCCACTTCATTTGATAATTCTATCCAGTCATTTTTATATTCAAGGCAATTAAATAAAGTAGCTATAAAAACATCTTCAGCCGGTAAGAAAATTTCATCTGATCTAAAGCCATCAATTGCGCCGGCATGCTCAATAGTTTTACTGCCGCCAATTTCATTAAGATACCACCCATAGCCATAACCTGTAGAATTTCCGTTTTTTAATTTAAACGGTGTAGTGGCTTTATCAAGCATTTCCTTTTTTATTAATTGCCCGTCGTATAATGCTTCATGCCATTCGAATAAGTCTTCCACATTTGCCATTAATGCTCCGGCAGCGTATGCTGTTGTCATGCTTAAATAGTCAACGTTCTCCAGTGTTGTATCCAATCTGGTATAACCTGTAACTCTGCCGGGAATAATTTTTTCCTGTTGATTGTAGTATGTATTTGTTAACCCTGCAGCACTGAATAAATTTTTATTTACATATTCCTGGTAACTTTTTCCTGTTGCGAGTTCAATAATATATCCAAGCAAAAAATAATTAGAGTTACTGTATTGAAATTGGGTGCCCGGCTCAAACACTAATGATTCTTTTTTAAAGAAATCTACTCCCTGCTTTGGAGTATAATCTTTTCTTTCTCCATTAGGTGTAGTATCATTTATTGCCTGGTATTCTTTTATACCTGAAGTATGCGTCAATAAATTTTCAATGGTAACTGTGTGCCCTTTATCAGGGTAATCCTTTACATATTTTTGAATGCTATCCTTCAAAGAAATTTTTCCCTGTTCAAGTAATTGTAAAATGGCTACGGATGTATATTGTTTTGTGATAGAACCTAATCTGAAAATCATTTCAGGCTGCATGGGGACATTCAATTCTATGTTGGCACTACCAAATGCTTTCTGATAAATTACCTTCCCTTTTTTTGCAACCAATACGACACAGCCAGGAGCTATTGATTTATATTTTTCAGCAATCAATTGGTCAAGTTGTTTAATCAACAGTTTATCCTGCTTACTTTGTGCATTTGCATCTTTCAAAAAGGCCAAGCAAATTATAAAAATTAAAAAAAGGTTACACATAAAAAGTAGTTAGAAGCTAAAGATAATTTTTAAACACCTTTAAAAACTCTGACTTATCCTGATCCCCGGTGTAACCCCTTTAAAAAAATTATTAAAATAAATGGAAGGCTCAATACTCGTTTTTGCTAATTGTATTTTACCTGTACCCAATCGAAAAGTATTTTTATCAAAATAATCTCCATTCCTGTTAATAAGATAGCCTAAAGAAAATACGGCGCTAAAGGAAAATTGCTTTCTTGGATCATGATCTGTTGTACCGCCCTGTCCATAAGTAAGTGTAAGAAAATCATTCCTGTAGGTTCGTAATTTATTCTGGTTGTCTTTTGCAAATATGTAATGAGGCTCCCATAATAATCCGGGTTCCCATTTATAGTTCCTGTCACGGGTAGATAAAGTAAGCCTCACCCCAAGGCTGAAGGAAGGAACAAAATAATTTTTATAATTCTGGACATTTATTGTTATATATCCTGTTACAAAATCCCCGGTTCCACTTGCAGTTTCTCCATGGGGTTTATCAGCGGTTATCGTTTTATCTTTTTTAAGATAGTGGTATCCGCTGCCTAATACAGTTGGCCATTTATCCTTAAAGTTATTTTTGATTGTATTAATTTTTTCTTTCAAGGTTCCATTCATATAGGCAGGTAGCTCACCTATATTATTCAGGTAGAATAAGAGATGATAGTAGCGTGGCTGCGTAAGACTGATCTTTTGCGATGGCTTGGGCGGATTATTAATAATGCCGATGATATTAATAGTATCCTGCATGGTTTTTAATGAAGCAAGTTCTCCATTGTCCAACAGGTAAGTATTTCCTTTTTGCAGAAATTGCTGCAGCCTTATTTTCTTTCTTCCCTGTGCATCGGTAGCATAATCTATACGCTTTGATGTAAGCGGATCTGTAAGCGAATCTTTTAAGGGAGTAATGTCGGTGATAAATATTTTAAGCAATGAATCAATATTTGCAATTCGGCCAAGGTCTGTTATATCGGTGATTTCTATTTCAAGCTTGTTCCCTTTTTCAAGATTAATATAAAACCTCTTGTGGATAATAATGTTTTCAGGAACTTTAAATGCTTTGTCTGCATTACTGTTAGATTGAGCGCAAAGGTTTGGTGTGATGCTTACGAAAAGCATCAATACCATAATTATTTTTTTCATTTTATTTAGTTTGGAGAATTTTTTAAGACTAAAATTGTGAAGGCCGTGCTTCCGGGATGAACAGAAGGATTTACAAAAACTTCCTGCCTGGCAAGCTTCAACTGGAAAGAATGAACCTCTGTTTTGCGTGCCATCGCTGAAGATTCTTCTACCGGATCGCCCAATTCATTTATATGAACAACCCGTAATTTTTTCTTTTCAGGCGCAATAGCAACAATGCTTACCTGATTATCCACAGGTGCCGAAGCGCTATTGCTTATTTCGGGCTCTATAAATTCTTTTTTATCCTTTTTAACTGAAATATTTTCAACAGTCAATATTTTATGATCAATTGAAGTAATTATCTTGTTGCCATTTTCAACCTTGCTAACAGATGATTTCTTTTCAACCGGCGTTGAAGAAATAACTTCTATCGAATCTTTATTATTCTCCGGCAAAAGATGAGAGGTTGATGATTGAATTTGTTGTCCTGGATTATTTCTAACCAAAACATCTTCTTTTTTATTTGATAAAAATAAGGGCGTGAGTATTGCTAATAATAAGCATGCAGCCGCAATCCAATACAGCACCAATTTTTTACCACCAGATTTTTTCTGTAAACGGCTGTGAAGTTTTCCCCATACTACTTCCTTATTAAACGTCTCACCGGGTAAACTCTTTAATTCTTCTAATTTACTTTTCCAGTGAAAATCATTATTGAGATTTTCGTTTGGCATATTCTATATCATTTTGATATAATAATTTTTGCAACAATATTTTTGCTTTGCTTAACTGGGATTTAGATGTGCCCTCCGCAATTCCGAGAAGCGATGCGATTTCCCCGTGCGGAAACCCTTCAATTACATAAAGGTTAAAAACAGTCCTATAGCCAACAGGTAACTGTACAATCAAATTGAAAATTTCTGCGGCTGATAAATTATTGAGTGTTTCTTCCTGCAGTGGGACTTCTTCTACCGTGGCGTCTGTTACAATATTGAATACATTTTTTTTGCGTAAAAACATAAGGCACTCATTTATCATAATTCGCTTCAGCCACACATACAAGGCTGCATCTCCCTGGTACTTGAAAGAGGATAGTTTTTTAAAGAACTTATAAAATCCATCGAGCAACAACTCTTCAGCATCTTCCGCATTTTTTACATACCGGCGGCAAACCGTTAGCATTTTCTCTGCCCACTGATCAAACAGGCATTTCTGCGCAGCAGCACTTCCTTGTTTAGCTTCTTTGATCAGTTCTAATGTCTCCATGTAAAAATGTGCAATGATGTAATGATTATAAAAGTATAATGCATATTAAAGATAAAAGGTTGCCTGAAGCAATCAAACGAAATTTTTTATCATGAAGACTTAGCCTTGCGCATATTTTACCTAAATGTTCTAAAAACTCTACAAATGCGGTATGAAATTTTATTATGGACATCTGATTTATCTTAGGTTATTTTACGGCATTTTATTTGCATTCATAGTATTTAAACATTTAAATCTATTCAATGAAAAAATATTTTAGTATAACACTTATTCTTTTGATTACTACATTTTCCTATTCATATGCTCAGGTTGATAGCGCTAGCCTTTCGAAATCTCAAAATAAAGTAGACCAACAACAAAAGCGGGTGGATAAACAGCAAAGAAGAATGGAAAGAATTGACCGCAAACAAAAGAAGCAGGAAAAAAGGCTTAACAGGCGAAATAATAAATTGGACAGGAAAAATAGGAAAAATGATAAAAATATCCGGAAGAGTGAGAAGGAGCAACAGAAACTTGACGAAAATAAACCTCCTTCGGGAAGCGGGGCTATACTAATAGAACGTATAAAATTGAACCTTCAAAATCCTGGTGAAAACCGGGCATGATATCCTGATAAAAAATAAGTAGTTCACCCCCTATACAATAATCTAATTAAAAGCCACCTGTAGCTGGTGGCTTTTTTATATATAATTAATACAATTTACGCCGCGCTTAGTTCGGCAATTTTTACTCTTATCTTTCCTTCAAGTTCTGTAGCGAGTTCGGGGTTGTCAACTAAAAGCTGTTTAACCGCATCACGGCCTTGGCCAAGCTTTGTAGTATCATAACTAAACCAGCTCCCACTTTTTTGAATGATACCCATCTCAACACCCATATCAATAATTTCCCCGGTCTTAGAAATGCCACTACCAAAGATTATATCAAATTCTGCAATTCGAAATGGCGGTGCCACTTTATTTTTTACCACTTTTACTTTAACCCTGTTTCCTATAGACTCATCACCATCTTTTATTTGAGCCATCCGTCGAATATCCAGGCGAACGGAAGCATAAAATTTTAAAGCATTACCACCGGTCGTAGTTTCAGGATTTCCAAACATCACGCCTATCTTATCTCTTAACTGGTTAATAAAAATACAGCAGCAATTTGTTTTACTTATAGTAGCCGTTAATTTTCTCAAAGCCTGGCTCATCAATCTTGCCTGCATGCCCATTTTACTATCTCCCATTTCACCTTCAAGCTCACTCTTAGGAACAAGTGCAGCAACAGAATCTATAACCACAACATCCAACGCACCGGATAGAATAAGCCTGTCAGCAATTTCTAATCCCTGCTCACCATAATCCGGCTGACTCACTAAAAGGTTATCAACATCAACCCCCAACCTTTTGGCATAAGCGCTGTCAAATGCATGCTCCGCATCTATAATAGCACACATTCCCCCTTTCTTTTGTGCTTCAGCAATTACATGAATCGCAAGCGTGGTTTTACCTGAGGATTCCGGACCATAAATTTCAACTACCCGCCCTTTTGGCAATCCACCTATTCCCAATGCAACATCAAGTCCGATTGATCCGGTAGAAATTACAGCCTGGGGTTCCTGCGACCGCTCGTTCATCATCATCACACTTCCCTTTCCAAAATCTTTATCAATCTTGTCCATGGTGAGTTTGAGAGCCTTTAATTTCTCTGAATTTTTTTCAGTGGCTTTCTCTGAAGCCTTCTCTGTAGTTGCCATAGTATTATTTAAAAGTTGCTAAATGTTGTAAAGTTATGAGAAGCGCAAAGATAGATATTATAAGTTATCAACACTAATATCTTTAGCAAAAGTAGTATCTTTTATAATCGGGAGTAATGTAAGCTTGCAATAGTTTTACCGGATCGGGACCAGGTAATTTTATTATGTTTGTTCAAAGAATTATGTTTTTGCGAGGCTGTCTCTTTACTCAAAATGATCATAAAAATTCATGGCATCAAATTTTCTTACAATTAAAAAACGAATTTATCATAATTCATAACTTATAATTTTTACAATATGCAATGGCTAGGCAGAAGACAAAGCGACAACGTTGATGACCGAAGAGGTGTTACTGGGGGTCATGTAGCAGTAGGCGGCGGATTAATTGGCGTTATTTTTTTGCTGGCAAAATTTCTTTTAGGTGGGGGCGATGTAAACGATTTGCAACAAGCTTTACCACAAGGCCAGCAACAGGAAATGACTGCCGAAGAAAAAGCTGCAGATGACCAGGAAGCCGCTTTTGTAAAAGTGGTTTTGGGCGATACAGAAGATGTTTGGTCCAAAATATTTGGAGATATGGGAAGAAGTTATACTAAACCCACACTTGTATTATTCAGAGATGGAACAACTTCTGGATGCGGGAATGCTAGTTCTGCTTCCGGCCCATTTTATTGCCCTGTTGACCATGATGTTTACATTGATCTTGCATTTGCACAAGATTTAAAACAACGCTTTCATGCTTCAGGAGATTTCGCGATGGCGTATGTAGTCGCCCATGAGGTGGGCCACCATGTTCAATATTTATTAGGTATCACGCAAAAAATGGAGCGCAAACGGCAGCAGGTAAGTGAAGAAGAATATAATAAATATTCAGTTCGCCTGGAGTTACAGGCCGACTTCTATGCCGGTGTGTGGGCA
>DASYOM010000198.1:0-25092 GCA_036007765.1 Chitinophagaceae bacterium
CTATCACAGCAATATCCGTAACCTTGGCACCACGGGCACGCATAGCCGTAAATGCTTCGTGGCCAGGTGTGTCTAAAAATGTAATGGCTCTCCCATCTTTCAGCATCACCTCGTATGCACCTATGTGCTGGGTAATTCCGCCGGCTTCACCCGCAATAACATTTGCATGGCGAATGTAATCCAGTAATGAAGTTTTACCATGATCTACGTGTCCCATAATGGTTACGATAGGCGGGCGGGGTAAAAGATTTTCAGGCGTATCTTCATATTCCTCTTCTTCCATTTCTGCTTCATCATCCACGCCAATAAATTCAACCTCGTATCCAAATTCACTGGCTACTAATTCAATAACATCCGCTTCAAGCCGCTGGTTTATGGAAACCATAATTCCAAGGCTCATACACTTGCTGATAACTTCTGCAAAGCTTACATCCATAAGGTTGGCAAACTCACTAACAGAAATAAATTCTGTTACCTGTAACTTATTATCAGCAGGCGTTTCTGCCCCCAATTGCTCTGCCGCTTCATCTCTTTTTGCTTTGCGGTATTTGGCTTTTAAACTTTTTCCACGTCCTCCTGAACCGGCAAGTTTTGCCTGTGTTTCGCGTATCTTTTCCTGTATCTCTTTTTGATCAATTTCTTTGTCATCTTTCCTGGCAACTGCCGGGGCATTCCTGTTAAAACGTCCAGCACCCGCGCCTGCGGGCCTGTTGCCCTGGTATGGACTTGGTGGTCTTGTGCCAGTGACCTGCGCATTACCGGGGGCCCGGTGAAAATTAGAATTTGGACTATTACCCACCTTTTTCTGATCAACCGGAATGCGTTTGCGTTTTCTTTTTTCATCATTGGGCCGCGGCCTTGTATCATTATTAACAGGAAGATCAATTTTGCCCATGATCTTTGGTCCCTCTAATTTATCGGCTTTTATATTTTCAATAACCGGCGCTTCTTCTTTCTGAAGTTCAGGCTCAGGTACTATTTCCAAAGGCTTAGCTTCTTCTATTATTTTAGGAGTTTCTTCTTTTTTCCTGGATTTTTTTGGCGCTTCTTCTTTAACTTTTTCTGCTGCCGGCGCTTTTTTCTTGTCTTCTTTTTTAGGTCTTGTTGAAGAATCTATTGTACTTAGGTCAATCTTATCAATCACTTTCGGCTGTTCAATTTCCGGAGCTTCAATTTTTGTTATTTCCGGAGCCTCTGTTTTTGCTTCTACAACAACTTCCTTTTTCTCCGGCTCAACAACTGGCACTTCAGCTTTAACTTCTAAAACCGGTGGAGGAGGCGTTTCTTTAATTTTTGCAGCTTCTTTTTTCTTTATAGAAAGATCTTCTTCATCTCTTTTTTTCTTTGACTCTGCTACAGCATTTTTCGGCAGATCTATTTGCTCTGCTTTTTGTTTTGCAGCTTTATCCTGCTGGAATTCCGTTTGCAGTACACGGTACATATCTTCCGAAATTTTGGAAGTTGGCTTTAGCTCATCGCCGCTGAAACCTTTGGACACAAGGAAGTCTATCAAGGTATCTTTACCTATGTTAAACTCTTTGGCCGCAGCCATTAACCGTGGTGTATTCGCTTCTGACATATTTGAACGCCCTTCTAAATCTCACCAAAGGGAAGACTTTTGAAAGTTTTAATTTATTTTTAATTTATAGTAATAATCAAAATTCCTGTTTGAATATTAAACCTACTCTCCCCATTAAAAATTTCTCCATCTTTTTAAAAGTATTTTTTGGGAGAACTTGTTACTCTTTTTTAAATTCATCACTCAGCACTCTTCTTACTTCTGCAATGGTTTCCTTCTCAAGATCGGTTCTTCTTTCCAGTTCTTCATCAGTAAGATCAAGGACACTTCTTGCCGTATCACAACCTACTCTTTTTAATTCATCAATGATCCATGATTCAATCTCATCGCTAAATTCATCGAGGTCAATATCATATTCTTCAACTTCGCCTTCATTATCGCGGAACACATCGATCTCTAAACCGGTAAGCTCGCACGCAAGTTTAATATTAACTCCCCTGCGGCCTATAGCCAGCGAAACCTGGTCGGGCTTGAGGTAAACATTTGCATGCTTTGTTTCGGTATCAACATCCATGCTGGTTATTTTAGCGGGGGTTAATGACCGTTGAATAAGCAACTGGATATTGTTTGTCCAATTAATTACATCAATATTTTCATTTTTTAGTTCGCGAACTATTCCGTGGATACGGCTTCCTTTCATTCCCACACATGCACCCACAGGGTCTATCCTGTCGTCAAAACTCTCCACTGCAACTTTAGCTCTTTCTCCCGGATCGCGAACAATTTTTCTTATGACGATAAGGCCATCGAAAATTTCAGGAACCTCTATCTCCAGTAATTTAGCAAGGAAAGAAATATCTGTTCTTGAAACGATGATAACCGCCTGGCTGTTTTTAAGTTCTACTTTTTTCACAACGGCCCTTATCGTTTCGCCCTTTTTAAAATAATCAGAAGGGATCTGTTCAGATTTAGGAAGGATCATTTCATTGCCTTCTTCATCCAGCAGTAATATTTCCTTTTTCCAAACCTGGTACACTTCCCCGTTCACAATTTCGCCGATGCGGTCTTCGTATTTTTTTATTAAGATATTCTTTTTAAGATCATTGATACGGCTTGCCAGCGTTTGTTTTCCCGCTAATATAGCCCTGCGTCCAAACTCTTTTTGAATATCAACTTCTTCATACAACTCTTCTCCCACCTGGTAATCGGGTTCAATTTTGATGGCATCCTTATATTCAATTTCAGTAAGCGTATTATAAAGATCATCATCATCAACGATCGTGCGCCGGCGAAAAATTTCAAGATCACCTTTCTGATCATTAACGATCACGTCAAAGTTTTCATCTGATCCGTATTTTTTACGAATGAGGGTTTTAAAAACGTCTTCCATCACTTTCATAAGTGTGGGCCTGTCAATGTTTTCAGCTTCTTTAAATTCCTGGAAGGAATCTATAAGGTTAATACTAGCCATACAATATGGATGTTTAAAAAGTTACCAGCACTACTGTGTGCCTTATTTGATTTATTAAAATACTTGTTGATCTATTTTTGTTATCTGTCGTTTTATTATTTGGATGAGGCTTTTTTGCTTTAGGATTTTTTTCCCCGATCATTATTTCATTTTCATCAGCCGAGATAAGTTTGCCTTCTTTTTTTGAATCATCCAGCATCGTTACTTCCACCGTTCGGCCAACATTTTTTTTATACTGCCTTATTAATTTCAACGGTTCATCCACACCCGGCGAAGAAACTTCGAGCGAAAAATCATTGTTTGGAAATATTCCTGCTTCTTCAATGTGTTTATACAATGCCCTGTTAAGTTTCACGCATTTATCGATTGTTACCCCACTATCTGCATCCATAAAAACCGCGATATTATTACCAGCAGCAACCCTAACCTCTACCAAAAAAAGATCTGTATCACCCAGGATCTGGCTATCGATGAAATCCGCTATTTTTTTTTGTATTTCCGAAGTCATTTTAATCCTTTTCTGCGATTTAGGACAAAGAAGAAGGGAACGATGCCGTTCCCTCAAGTTGTCCTTTTCTGGTGCAAATATAAACCAATTACCCGTTATCTTCCAAATTATAGTTGACCCCCATCCCCTGAAGGGGTGAAGAAAGACAATATTAATAATCGTTAAAATAAGACAGTAATATTATGAGGATATTATTAAAACGATACTTTTGCAACATGAATATATTACGGTTAGCAGGAGAGTTATTCCTCATCTATATTTTATATAAGCTGATCTTTGATTTTGTAATTCCCGTATACAACACCACTAAAAAGGTAAAAAAACAATTTGGGGAAATGCATTCTAAAATGCAGGATCAAATGAACACTTTCAATAAACAACAAGCAACCAGGCCATCGGCAACAACAACAGAGCCTGCCGTAAAAAAAGAAGAATATATTGATTACGAGGAGATAAAAAAGTGATTAATGATCACAGGCCCAGTTGTTCAATCTTCTTTTTTTGTGTTAAGTGAATAGTTTGAAAGCCCAGCAATTTTGCACCTTCAATGTTTTCTGCTGAATCATCAATAAAGAGTGTGTGGGCAGCGGTTAAATTATTTTCTCTCAAAACACATTCAAAAGATTCTTTACCAGGCTTGCGGCTGCCAATTTCATGTGAGTAATATAGCTTATCAAAATATTTTGCAATTGAGCCACCAACCTGGTTTTCAAAGATCGCATTGAACTTTTTTAAATGAATGACATTGGTATTGCTCAGCAGGTATAATTTGTATTTTGGCCTGATGGCAAGCAGCGTTTTTAGCGCTGATTCCCTGAAATCGAGCAGCATGCTATTCCAGGCAGTTTCAATTTGCGTGTTGGTAATTTTAAAATTCATTTCCCTCCGGCAGGTATTATAAAATTCCGCTTCCGATATTTTGCCTTCTTCAAAATGTTTAAAAAGATGATTGACTTTTTTTTGGGAATACATGTCCTCAAAATTTCCTACACCCAATTCTTTAAAGGCGTTAAAGACTTTCTGAAAATCAATATTCAGCAATACACCACCCAGGTCAAATACAATGGCATTAATATTTTTCATTAAAAATTTTTATCGATATTAATTTGGGATAATGATCTTTTTGCCAAGAAAGTGTGGTGATTTACCAAGCAGGAAATCTAAAAATACTTTTACCCTTGCAAACTTTTCTCTTAACTGGATCCGGAAGCCGGAATTTTCACTAACATCTTTTGCATTAAAGCCTATTGCGGCTATGCCCACTCTTTGGGCTATGTAAATGGCCCGTTCATTATGGAAAGGTTGTGAAATGATCGTTACGGAATCCTGTCCAAAAATTTCCTTTAACCGTACAACCGAATCAAAAGTTCTGAAGCCTGCATAATCGAGGTAAATATTGGCTGAGTCAATTCCCGCTTTCATCAGGTCTTCCTGCATTTGCCGCGGTTCGTTATAATTAACATGGCTGTTGTCTCCGCTCACAACTATGTATTTTATTTTACCGGCCTTTATCAGTTGTAAAGCAGCATCAATGCGGTATTGATAATAGGGGTTGGTATGGCCGGCTATATATTTTGAAGTACCCAGCAATATCCCGGTTTTATTGTAAGGGATGGTTGTTACATCAACGAAGAGCTTACCCCTTGCTGCATTGTTGATTATCCTGTTACAGAAATAAAGTGAAAGGATAATAAGCAGCAATAGTAATGCAGTGAATAACAAAAACACATTTTTTCTATTCATAAGCAGTTTTCCGGTACGAATGTACAATACCTGCTGCAGAAGAAAATATTTTCAGGGAACACTTATATGAGACTTCAAAATGGTAATTTCAAACTACATTTATTACATAAACTTAATTTTTATGAACCGGAGAAAATTTTTACACCATACAACATTAACAGGCATCGTGGTATCTGCGGCAGGCCTGAGTTCATTTAGTGCGAAAGAAAAAATTAATGCACTGCCTGGTAATGAATTTGATTTCAAAGATGATTTTGATCTTACTGAAACTACCATAGATATTTTGCAGCAAAAGATGCAGGCCGGCCATCTTACTTCGGAAGCAATTACCAGGATGTATTTAAAACGCATCCAGGATATCGATAAAAAAGGTCCGGCATTAAATGCGGTGATCGAAATAAATCCGGATGCATTGCAAATTGCAAGATCACTTGATAACGAACGCAAAGCAGGAAAGGTGAGAGGACCATTACATGGCATTCCCATCCTTGTAAAAGACAATATCAACACGGGCGATAAGATGATGACGACGGCTGGTTCACTTGCATTGAAAGGAAATCATGCCGCAAAGGATGCGTACATCATAGAACTACTTCGTATAGCCGGTGCCGTTTTATTGGGCAAAACAAATTTGAGCGAATGGGCTAACTTCCGGTCAACCCGCTCTACCAGCGCATGGAGCAGCAGGGGCGGCCAAACAAGATGCCCCTATATTCTTGACAGAAATCCTTCCGGTTCCAGCGCAGGTTCTGGTTCGGCAGCTGCCGCAAACCTTTGCACGCTTGCCATAGGTACAGAAACAGACGGGTCTATTGTATCACCGGCATCAGTAAATGGATTGGTGGGTATAAAACCAACTGTTGGTTTATGGAGCCGCTGGGGCATAATACCAATTTCTGCAACACAGGATACTGCCGGTCCGATGGCGAGAACGGTGAAAGATGCCGCTATATTATTGGGCGCATTAACAGGGGTTGATAATGCCGATGCAACAACCAGTGAGAGCAGGGACAGATCACTTAGGGATTATACCAAATTTTTAGACAGCAATGGATTGAAAGGAAAAAGAATCGGGATCGAGAAGTCGCATTTAAAAGGTCACGAAGGCATAACTGCGTTATATAATAATGCGATAACATTAATGAAAAGCAGAGGTGCCACCATCGTTGAAGTTGATATTCTAAAACCATTAGCTGATCTTGGAAGTGCCGAATTCACCGTGCTGTTGTATGAATTTAAAGATGGACTTAATCAGTATTTATCCGCATCAAATTCAAACATGAAATCTTTGCAGGATGTAATAAAATTCAACAGCCAGAATGAAAATAGCGCAATGCCTTTTTTCAAACAGGAAACATTGATCAATGCGGATACAAAAGGAGATTTGAGCAGTAAGGAATATACCGAGGCATTGGCCAAAACGCTTTCTTCGCGTAAAATAATCGCGGATCTCATCAAACAAAATAATCTTGATGCATTATGTGGCGTAACAAATGGCCTTGCATGTTGTATCGACCTTGCAAATGGTGATTATGATACCGGGTTTTCTCTTTCAACCCCGGCAGCTATTTCCGGCTTCCCGCATATTACTGTGCCCATGGGATTTGTGCATGATCTGCCAATTGGAATTTCATTTTTCAGCACTGCCTACACAGAGCCTGCATTGATATCAATTGCGTATGCTTATGAGCAGGGATCCAAACACAGGAAGGCGCCAATGTTTAAAGGGCAGTTGTTATCATAATTAGCAAAAGGGACGTTGCATAAATTATAAATAAAAAAGATTTCAATGATATATCCATTGAAACCTTTTTTAATGTGGGCCCACCTGGGCTCGAACCAGGGACCCCCTGATTATGAGTCAGGTGCTCTAACCAGCTGAGCTATAGGCCCGTCTTCCTTTTGGAAGATGGGGTGCAAATATAATAAAATGCGTATTTAACCTTTCATTAAAATTATTAACGTTTATTTTGTGCACTCAAAATTACTTATGAAGAAAATTATTCTTATTCTTTTAACGGCTTTATTTTTTACAAATGCCTTTTGCCAGGTAGATTCGATCCCCGTAAAATATCATAAAAGAATAGATATCAGCAATCGCCCCGGCGATCATTTAATGTTCCAGTTCTCTTCTGATCATTTAACCGGCATGCCTGATAGTATAAGCAGCCACCAGAGCGGTTTTTCACGCGGCTTTAATGCTTATCTTATGACAGACAGGCCATTTAAAGGCTCCCCGAAATTTAGTATCGGTATAGGTATTGGAGTTGGCAGCACTAATATTACTTTTAAAAAGTTGAATGTTGATTTACGATCAACACATACATTATTACCTTTTACGCATGTTGATTCTGCAGATCATTTTAAAAAATACAAACTTTCCCTTTCTTATGCTGAAATACCCCTGGAATTCAGGTTCTCATCCAACCCTACCAATCCAAATAAAAGCTGGAAAATTGCCATAGGTGGTAAAGTTGGTACTTTGATAAATGCACATACAAAAGGAAAGGATCTACAAAGTAAAAATAACGTTACCATTAATACCTATACTGAAAAGGAAAATAGTAAAAAATATTTCAACAGCACCCGTTTCATGGCTACGGCCAGGATCGGCTATGGCATTTTTTCTTTGTTCGGGGCTTACCAGCTAAATACAGTTTTGAAAGATATTGCCGGACCAGCGATGAAAGTATACCAGGTTGGAATAACATTGAGTGGATTATAAATTTATTTTTAGCCGTAAATAATTTAAGCGAACTGTAATGGTTCGCTTTTTATTTATAACCATTAACTGTATTATTTTTGTAATAAATATTTAATTTGATAGAAAAGAAAGCAATAATAAATTCTGACGTAAGAGCGGTGCTGGTAGGATTGATAAACAAAGACCAAACAGAGCATATTGTTAATGAATATCTTGATGAGCTTTCTTTTTTAGCAGAAACGGCCGGGGCAATATGCGTAAAAAGATTTACCCAAAAAATGGCGCACCCGGATAGCAGAACTTTTGTTGGCAAAGGAAAACTTGCGGAAATAAAAAAATATGTGCAGGCAAAAGATATTGGACTGATAATTTTTGATGATGAATTGTCAGGTTCGCAGATAACTAATATTGAAAAAGAAATAGATGTAAAAACCGTTGACCGCTCCGACCTGATCCTGGATATTTTTGCAGCCAGGGCTAAAACCGCACAGGCAAAGGCACAGGTTGAACTTGCCCAATACCAGTATATATTACCGCGGTTGAAAGGCATGTGGAAACATCTTGAAAGATTGGGCGGAGGTATTGGTACAAGAGGTCCGGGTGAGACCGAGATCGAGACAGACAGGCGTATTGTAAATCAAAAGATCACACTCTTACGGAAACGCCTACTCGAAATAGATAAGCAAGCCCATACGCAACGAAAAGACCGCGGTGAATTTATAAGGGTAGCCTTGGTTGGCTATACAAATGTTGGCAAATCAACCCTGATGAACCTGTTGAGCAAAAGCGATGTATTTGCTGAAAATAAATTATTTGCAACGCTTGATACAACCACCCGAAAGGTTGTTTTTGAACATACACCATTCCTCTTAAGTGATACCGTTGGCTTTATAAGAAAATTGCCACACCACCTTATTGAAAGTTTTAAAAGCACGCTTGATGAAGTAAGAGAAGCTGACATCTTATTACATGTTGTAGACATTTCTCATCCCCGTTACGAAGAACAATATGCAGTGGTAAATAAAACCCTGCAGGAACTGGATGCCTTTGAAAAGCCGGCTATCACTATTTTCAACAAGATGGATATGTATGAAAAAAATACATTCGATAAATGGCTGCCCCCTGAAATAAAAACTGATTTGATAAATGAATTAAAAGAAAGATGGCAGGGAGAAACACATGACAGCTGTGTTTTTATTTCCGCTTCTGAAAGAAATAATATTCCGGAACTGCGCCAGACTATTTTAAATAAAGTGCGCGAATTGTACCAGGTAAAGTATCCCTATAAAGCTGAATTTTTCTTTTAGAACTATACCTTTCATTTCATCCCGGTATATTCCCGGGCCGTTATCTTTGAACCGGGAAAAAATAAATAATGATCCGGAAGCAGGTATTTTTAGAGGAGAACAAGTGGATGTACTTCTTCATTACACTAGCCGTGCTCGTGAATTTCAGCGGACTATTCGTGATTCTTATTGACCCGGATGCAAACGTATATGCCGCTCTTTCAAAAAACATGGTGCTTCAGCATAATTACATTGAACTTTATTTGCGTGGAACTGATTGGCTGGATAAACCCCATTTTCAATTTTGGGTAACAGCAATTTCATTTAAAATTTTTGGCATCCATACCTGGTCGTATAAATTGCCGGCCATACTTTTTGTATTAATGGGCGCCAGGTACACATACTTATTTGCCAAAGAACAATATGATAAGGAAATTGCTTTATGGGCGGTCTTTATTTTTTTAACGACCGAGCACATAATACTTTCAAATAATGATGTAAGGGCAGAACCTTACCTCACAGGATTGATCATCGCTTCCATTTATCATTTTTCTAATACGATCAGATCTTTATTCATAAATAAAATTTGGTGGCATCTTATTGCGGCATGTTTTTTTGCAGCATGTGCTGTAATGACCAAAGGTATATTTACATTGATATCAATAGCGGGTTCAGTAGCGGGAGAACTTTTGATAAAGCGAAATTGGAAAATGCTGTTGAACTGGCGGTGGTTTGTTTCTGCATTATTGATTACATTATTTATCACACCTGAATTGTATAGTTTATGGTACCAGTTCGACAGGCATCCGGAAAAAATAATTTTTGAGATAAGCGGGGTTTCCGGCATTCGTTTTTTTCTGTGGGATAGCCAGTTCGGGAGGTTTTTAAATACTGGTCCAATCAAAGGCCGGGGCGATATTTTTTTCTTTTTACATACTTTATTGTGGGCATTTATTCCCTGGTCGGTGATCATGTATATTGCTCTTTTCAATAAAATTAGAAGCGGTTTGCGAAATGCAAACACGGATGTTAAACCGGGGGAATGGTATACACTTTCAGGAAGTATACTTACACTTATTGTCTTTTCCTTGTCAAGATTTCAATTGCCTTATTATACCAATATTATTTTTCCCTTTCTGGCAATTTTATCAGCCCGTTATATTTCGGAGGCCCTCAAAACAACGACGGCTTTTTTAAGAATACTATTCAACAGCATCACTATCCTTTTGTTTGCATTTTGTATTGCTGTACAGCTTTTTTATGAACCGGCGCCGCCCTTCTGGATATTGCTGATCATTGTTGGCGCGTTAATTATACTGCTCATAGGTATGCCCTGGCTTTCCAATGCTTCGTCATCAAAAAAAATAAATAAAAACACGATCGCATTATTGCGGGCAGGCTTGTCTACCATTATTTTGAATCTTTATTTAAACTGGTTTTTTTATCCTGACCTGTTACAATACCAGTCGGGCAATGAAGCCGCATTTTATAAAAATAAAAATTACCCGGGGGTTCCGGGGGTGGTTCTAAATTCATATGCACCTTCGTTCGAATTCTATCTTACAGATACTTTTATAAAAGCTGACAGCATCAATTCGAGCAATCCTCTAAAAACTGCCGCAGGCATATGGTATGTGTCAGAAGAAGAACTTTTATCAATAAATAAAAGTGGAAGGCCATACGAATTGCTAAAAGAAATACCACATTTTCATGTGTCTATTTTATCATGGCAATTCTTCAATAAAAAAACAAGGAAAGATGCATTGAAAAAATATTTTCTTATCAGGATGATGTAGTTTTTTCTTAAGTAATATTTTCTGCTGCTAAAAAATTATTCATTTTTTCCAAAACAAGTGATGGCATAATTCCGGTGATACACGGGCGCGGAAGGCAGCTGGTCTTGCGATGGTTGGCTGCACTAACGCAGGGAGAACAAGGAAGCCCAAGATAGAATGGTTCTGCATTTCCTAAGGGTAAGTAGAGGTGTGGTGTTTCCGGTCCAAAGAGCACAAATACTTTTAAGGGAGTTACTGCTGCAAAATGTGCGGGACCCGAATCGTTGGTCAGCATGCAGGTGCTCACAGAATATAATGGCACCAGTTCGTCAAATGAAAAAAAACCTGATGAATTGATAAACTTTCCATCGTTAACCATTTTTACAACCTCCTCAACATATTCTTTTTCAGCAGGAGCGCCGGTTGCGATGAGGATGATATTTTCAAAATTCTTTAAAAGCTGCCGGGCAACTGCAGCAAAATTTTCGGGCGGCCACCTGCGTTGCGGCAACATGTCTGAGGCGTTTACGTTTAAAATTACGATCGCTTCATTATTCCATAAAGGATATAATTGCCTGAGCTTATTTTTTATATTTTCAATTGCTGAACCGGGCACTATTGCCTGCGCCAGTTGGATCTCATCTGCGGTAACGGGAATAATAGCGTATGGTTTATCAAAAAGTCCGAGGGCTTTATTAACGAGAGAGATAAAATTAACGGCAATGTGAACATGAGGATTATACCGCACGGGGCGGTTCACCAAATTACCACGATACAAACCTTCATCATGGAAATTTGTAAAGCCTATGCGGGTGCGGGCGCCACTGAAAAATGAAAGCAAAGCAGTAAATCGTGAAAATAATTCCAGGTCTATCACTACAGAGATTTTTTTCTTACGACACCAGCTCATGAACCTGAATATATCGAGGAAAAGCGTAAAAAAATTCTCCGCATCCATTTTGAAAATATTCTCAGCCGGAATGGTTTGCAATATTTCAAGACTTTTATAATTTTTTTTGAAGATGGCAAAATAGAGTTCCGCGTTTGCTTCTTTTTGCAGTTTACGCATCGCGGGGTCTGCGATGATGGCGCTGCCCATTTCTGATAATTCAATAAAAAGGGCTTTCCTGGCAACAGGCTTATTTTGTATGGAACCGCGCAGCTTATCAGAGAGCCAGCAAAAAGGGCTTATGATAAAACAGATGGGGATACCGGCCCAACGGTCAATCCAGCGCATGGTATCTATCTTCATACTCATATTTTCAGCATAACTTTTTTATTGGCCCTGGCAAAAATAGAGAATTCATTTTTGCGGGAATGGACATTACATTTTATCATTGGCTACTTTTAGGGTTGATCAGGAAAACATGTCAGAAAAAAAATACAAATGGCATCGCATCGCGGGGAATATTGGCGAGATAGAATTTGCTGTCAATAATATTGCTGTAAGGGAAGTTGATGGCAAAAAAATGTGTATTGGAAAATTTGGGGAAACGGTTTTTGCATTTGTTTATAAGTGTCCGCATGCCGGTGGTATTTTAGCCGATGGGTATATCGATGCTTTGGGCAATGTAGTTTGCCCGTTGCACCGTTATAAATACGATCCGCTCAACGGCCGCAATGTAAGTGGCGAAGGCTATTTTTTAAAACACTGGCCCGTTTCTGTGCGGGAGGAAGGTGTATATGTAGGTATTGAAGTTGGCGGGAGTTTATTTAGCTGGATGAAATAGTTTGTGTTTTGCTGGTATTGATTTTTCCTTATTTTTGCAGCCCATTATAAAATTCCTCCTTAGCTCAGTTGGTTAGAGCATCTGACTGTTAATCAGAGGGTCCCCCGTTCAAGTCGGGGAGGGGGAGCCTGACAAGAAATACCGGTAGAAATACCGGTTTTGTTATTTATGAAAGCCTTGCTGCTATTGGAAAGTAATCTAAAAAATGAGTTGATTTTCGTAGTTCGATAAGTTCCATTTTCAAAAATGATTTTTTCAGGAAATATCGAACCTATTAATCTTTTTTTAGTAGAAACTGGCACATCTTTGAAGTAATCTGATAAATTACCAATTAGCGAACATCCATATTTAATATATCGTGAGTACTCAGTCGGCATTTGTTTTAATGTAGCATGTTTCATAATCAAATCAGACTGCTGCTCCTCCAATTTAGATATCATCTCTTTAAATTGTTTATCACTTAAAATTTCATCTAGGTACTTTCCATTTAAAAATTCTATTTTTCTTTTGATCTCTTTTATTTGATTATCAAGATTTGATTTTCGCTTTTCAACGTTGTCAATTTCCATACTAAATTTCTCTTCCAATATTTTCATATACAGGTTCAATATTTCTGGCTTTGGGATGAATGATTTTAGATAAATTTCAAACCTTTCATTTGCTAAATTTGCTTTAATATTTGTTCGACATCCGTATTTTCTCTGGCAATGATAATAGTGATATATCCCTCCACTGCCACCTTTTGACCCACTTCCTGGTTAATATCTACTCCTCATTTTAACTCTACATGCTCATAATCAAACTCGATTTTTAAATTACTTTTTAAGTATTCAATGAATGCTATCTCATCCGGATTAGCCGGGTATTGGCCCACAATAACTATCTTTTTTATTCTTGGATCATTATCATTTTGTGCATACAAAAGTATTTGTCCTAAAGCCAACATATGCATATTCCTGGTTGCTGGTTTTAAACTTGGTCCTGAAACGGCCATGTATTCTGTGCTTACTTATTTCACGGCTACTAAAACTATTGACTTTGTGGTAGAAGGTATTGAAGCCTATACAGGTGTAACTATAATTTCGGGTAAGAGTGAGCTCATCAAATACAGGCTTGTAAATGAACTTAACAGGGTGATAACAGTGTACAAAGGCGAAAGGGGTTTTTTACCCGGACAATTTGAAACACATTCAGATTGTGATATCATCTTTACAATTGTAACACGTCTGGAATTAAGAAAATTAAAAAAATGTTGTACATGAAATAGATCCAAAGGCTTTTGTTTTTGCGAATACAATTAAAGAAGCATCTGGGGGAATTTTGAGAAGAAGGCAGGGGCATTAAAAATTATTTACTCAACATCACTACCACTCCTGTTCGGTTTTTGGCGTCATTATTCTGCAGATGTTTAGTAGCAGTATCCAAAAAGAAGAAGGCTGTCTGATCTTCAGGATGCATTTCTGTAATTGCCTGGAAAGATTTTACTGCAGTATCAAATGCACTGTTGAGGTATTGGTTGACACCTTCATTAAAAGTTGAAAGAGATTTTTGTTTTTTATTTATTTCTTCAGAGGAATTAGCACTAAAGCATTCATGTATATGAAGCGATTCATGTTTTCCTTTTAGCTGTACAAGTCCAAGATACCTTAAATCAAAATTTTCTTTTTCAGGCATATGTTTCAGGCAAGCATCACTGAGGATTATACCGGCTTTGTAGTGTTTTGTCAGCGTCTCCAATCTTGAGGCAGTATTTACCGTATCAGAAATTGTAGTAGCATCCATGCGGTCTGCATCGCCGGTAATGCCCATTATCAGCGGACCTGTATGCATGCCAACACCAATTCGAATTGCTGATTGATCATTGGCTGCTCTTACTAAATTTAATTCATCCACTTGCTTCTGCATATCAATGGCGGCGTACAATGCATCAGAAGCATTACCCGGGAAGATAGCCATGATTGCATCTCCGAGATATTGATTAATAAATCCATTGTGTTTACGAATTGCAGGGCCCATCCTTTCATTAAATGTACATACGAATTTGAAATTTTCTTCAGGGCTCATTTGTTCCGATAAAGTTGTGTAATCCCTTATATCTGAAAAAAGAACGGTAACAATTTTTTCTACCTGGTCGCCAAGTTTTACATCAGTGATTACCTTATGCCCAAGTGCACCTATAAATTCATAAGGAACAAATTTTCCGGTAGCTTCATACACTAACCGCATGGCTTCTTCTCTTTCTTTCGCTTCTCTTATATTTTTTTCATACAGCATAGCACTTTCAATTGCAGCAGATGATTGCAAAGCAAGGGTTGTAAGTAACTTCAAATGGGCAGCAGTGTAAGGTATAGGTTCGTTACAACCAAGAATGATAGCGCCCATTACCCTGTCATTTACTTTTAATGCTGAATAAATTAATGATTGTACTTCGGGTAAAATAATTCCGGATTCGGTTAGTGAAGATGTATTAGTTACTATTTCTGACTGGCCATTTAATATAATATTCAGGAGAACCGGTAACTGGCTGTTTATCGTATCCTGATCAAAAAATAATTCTCCGGAAGAAGCAATTAGTTCCAGGTTCTTTTTACTTTCATCCCAAAGAATTACTGCCCCATAATTTGAATTAATTACATGGCTTGCCTCATCTAAAGTAATTTTACAAATTGAGGCAGCATCTATGGTTTGAGCCAGCTTTTCAGAAAAATTAAAAATGAGGTTTATCTCTTTGTAAAGATTTAATACTTCGCCACCTAACTTTTTTTTCTCTGTATCTTTTTGTAATAAATGATTTAAAAGATCTGCAACAACAAAAGCTTTCTCATTTCCCGTAACAGAACCAATTTGTTCATCTTCTGATTTTATAGAATATTCAAATTTGTTTTCTTTCTCTTCGCCAAATAATATTTTTCCGGTAGTATCTTTTATGCAGATAGAAGCTCCTGAGAACTCGACCAGTGAAGATAGAATTGAATCTATCCCATCTTTTTTCCCAATAATATTTTTTAAACTCAGCTTTGCCATATCATTTGCTCACCTTAATTTTCTAACCCCAATACTTCTCTTGCTTTCGCAAGTATAACTTCGGGATCAAAAGGTTTTGTCATGTAAACATTAGCGCCAACTTCCTGACCCTTCAACCGGTCTAACTCCTGGCCTTTTGCAGTAAGCAAAACAATATAAACATCATTTAATGCAAGTTCTTTTTTTACCCTTCTGCAAACTTCCATGCCGTTCATTTTGGGCATCATCACATCCAAAAAAACTAATTGGGGATTTTCCTTTTGAATTATCTCCAACGCTTCCTCACCATTTTCAGCGGTCAAAAATTCTACGCCTTCATCTTCCAGTTCTTCAAGGGTTTGCTCAATCAGCATCCGAATGTGCGGTTCATCATCTACTATTAAAATTTTGTTTGACATTTTCTAATGGTTTAGAAGTTTAGGTGAAATATTTATTATCCATAAATTAAAAACAATACATTCTCCAATCCCTTTTCAAAACGTAATGTTTGTATCACTTCCTGCTTATCTGAATGGATGGAGTTAAGAATAATAATATCCGGCTGGTCGGAAATTGCTTTATTTACAAATTCTTTTCCATCAGATTTAACTACATTGTATCCTTTTGCTTGCAGCACCTCAGTTAAAGAATTTACAGCAGCGCTGTCCTCATCAACCACCATTACTTTTTTCTTTGACTTTCCCTGCTCCAGCAAAGTTCCCACTTCAGTAAATAAACGTGCCGTATCAATTGGCTTTGTTAAATACCTGTCCACACCAATTCTAAATCCACGCACTTTATCCTGTACAATGGATAAAACGATGATTGGAATATCCATTGTTTGCGGATCATTTTTTAGAACAGCAGCCACATCAAAGCCATTCATTTCCGGCATCATAATATCAAGTATAATCAGGTCCGGCTTGTGTTTACGTACACTCTCCAACGCTTCTTTTCCATTGGCAGCTTCCTGAATTAAATAACCTACTTCACTTAATTCCTGCTGTAGTAATGAACGGATTGATTCTTCATCATCAACAATAAGTATGGTTGATTTGCCTGTAATGTTTAAAGCAGAGTGAGCCATTTGCTCTTTTAACTGCTTTAGCAATTTATCAAGATGAACAGGTTTTGCAACAGGTTCTGATTTAGTGAGAGGCAATGCAAAAGAAAATGTACTTCCCTTACCTGGCTTACTTTCCAGCCAAATGCGTCCGCCATGATGCTCTACAATTTCTTTGCAAATCGGCAAGCCTAATCCGGTTCCCTTTGGTTTATCTGTAAGCGTATCACCACCAACCTGTTTAAATTGTTCAAACACTGCATCATGATCTTCAGGTGCAATACCAATTCCTGTATCACTTATGCCAACTATCAATTCATTCTTCTTGCGATATACTTTGCATGTTACAGAACCCTTATCAGTAAATTTTACTGCATTAGAAATAAGATTAATAATAACCTGTATCAATTTATCCTTATCGCCTGAAACCGGAGGTAAATCGTTTTCAATCTTTTTATCAAGTTGTAATGATTTTTGGTCGAATAGGGAAGTGGTTGCGGCTATTGCTCTTTCTGCAACTTCACTCATAGAAACATCTTCAACATTCCATTCCATTTTTCCTGCTTCTATTTTAGCAAGATCAAGTACATCATTTATAAGATGTGTAAGCCTTTCACCTTCAGAAATTACCACCTTTAAATTTTCAGAAATCTGATTAACAACTTTCTCAGTTTTAGGTTCTTCCCTGTTTACCAGAGGGAATATTTTTTCATCCAATCTTTTCCTGATGATCTTTGCAAAACCAAGAACAGATGTTAGCGGAGTTCTTAATTCATGACTAACAGTAGAAAGAAACGCACTCTTTGCTTCATTGGCTTTTTCTGCAGCTTTGCTGGCAGCTTCAGCTTCCATCTTGGCTAACTTTACATCTTCAAATAATGTAGCATTATTTAAAGCAACACCAACAGAAGCCGCAATGGTTGATAATAATCTTAAATCATTTTCATTAAAACGATTTTCCTGTTCAGTGCTCTGAACACTAAGCACACCCACTATTTCTTCACCTACTGGAATAGGTACGCCTAAATATGACGCAGCCGATGCCCCCATTCTTTGAATACCCATTTTTTGTGCCTTTTCATCCAGGTCTTCATTAATCAAAAGTGGTTCACCAGACAAAATAATTTTAGAAGTTAATCCTTCACCAATTATTCTTGAAGGCATTTCTTCTCCATATTGATAAGCAAAACTTATCATTTTGGTTTTAGGATTTAATAATGCCAGGTAAACAATATTAGCTTTGAACAGATCCTTCATCTGTCCACCTACAAATTGTATCAATTCATCTGCATCTAATTGTGATGCTAAAGCTTTACTGATGCTGTTCACTGTACTTAACTCTGCTGCCCTTTGTTTAGCCTCTGCAAGAAGATGTGTTGTTTCACCAAACAACCGAGCATTTTCCAGTGCAACACTCATGCTGTTGGCCAGCGTTTCGAGCAAACGAATATCAGATTGATTGAAAGCATGTTCTTTATCAACGTTTTGAATACTTACATATCCTTTTATGTTGTTACCGCTTAAGAGAGGGACAAACATCAACGACTTAGGCATTTTTGTTTCGCCAATAGCAGTGAGTCCATAATTATTTCTGGCAGTTTCTTCGGTGTCTATATAAATTGTTTGTTTTTTATCAATAAGAACCTGGCGCAAACGATTAAAGGGTCTAGGTTCCAGTTCATATTTTACACCGTTTTCAAAAACATAATTGAAATTTTCAACCTTATTCTCTAAATCTAAATTGGCAATGATTACCCCATGTGTATGAAAAAGTTTTTGTATCCGGTCACCAACCAGATTATAGATTCCCTGCATATCCAATTCATTGGCAAGGCCTTCCTGCACACTGTTGATCACTGCAAGCTCGGATGTACGTTGTTCTGTTTCTTTTAAGAGACGATTTGTTTCATCAAAGAGTCTTGCATTTTCTAAGGCAATGCTCATGCTGTTTGCAAGAGTTTCCAACAACCGAATATCAGAATCCGAAAATGCATGTTCTTTATCAATATTTTGAAGACTTACATACCCTCTAATCTCACTTCCCGATAACAGCGGTACGAACAAAAGTGATTTTGGCATTTCAGTATTCTCTATGGCTGTTATACCAAATTCATCTTTTGCCTGTTTTTCTGTTGCTATATAAATGGTATGCCTGTTTTGGATAAGTATTTCCCTTAATTTATTATAGGGCTTTGGCTCTAAATTAAATTTCTCCCCATTTTCAAAAGCATAATTGAAATGCTCCATCTTATTTGAGATATCGAAGCTTGCAATAACAACTGCCTGTGCATTAAATAATTTTTGGATACGGTCTCCTACCAAATTATAAATTCCCAGCATATTCAATTCCTGTGCAAGTCCTTCCTGCACACTATTGATCACAGCTAATTCTGCCGTACGTTGTTCAGTTTCTTTTAATAAGCGGTTTGTTTCATCAAATAATCTTGCATTTTCTAAGGCAACGCTCATGCTATTAGCAAGCGTTTCCAGCAAACGAACATCAGATTCGCTAAACGCATTTTCAATCTCTAAATTTTGCAAACTAATATAGCTGTTAACCTTATCGCCTATTATGAGCGGAACAAAAATTGCAGATTTAGTTGGATTAGTTCCAGGCAAAGTTTTTATTCCGAATTTTGCATAAGCTTCTTCAAAGTTTGTATTAATAACGATTTTTTGTTTTGACACAATAAGATGCTGTCTTAATTTATCATATGGTCGTGGAGAAAGATTGAAGCGTTGTCCATTTTCAATTACATATTTAAAATTTTCTGTGGCTGTTTCATGATCAAAAGTAACTATCGTAACGCCTTGTGCATTGAACAACTCCCTTATTCTATCACCTATTAAATCATAAATTGCCTGCATATCCAACTCCTTTGCAAGCCCTTCCTGCACGCTATTTATTACACCTAACTCAGCTTTTTGCTGTTCAGTTTCTTTTAATAAACGTGTGCTCTCATCAAATAATCTTGCATTTTCTAAGGCAACTCCCATTGTATTGGCAAGGGTTTCCAATAATCTTACATCTGAATCACTAAAGGCGTTTTCTTTATCAACATTCTGGAGAGAAACATAGCCGGTAACTTTATCACCTATTACCAAAGGGACAAACAACACTGATTTTGCCATTTGTGTACCCGGTACACTCTTTACTCCAAAAGTTGCAGCCACTACTTCAAAATTTGCATTGATCAACACCTTTTCCTTCGTTTGAATAAGGTGTTTCCTTAGCATATTTAATGGTCTTGGAGCAGGATAATATCTTTCTCCTTTCTCT
The DNA here is from genome assembly GCA_036007765.1 of Chitinophagaceae bacterium. GTDB lineage: Bacteria > Bacteroidota > Bacteroidia > Chitinophagales > Chitinophagaceae > Ginsengibacter. The sequence goes on from DASYOM010000198.1 coordinate 20,083, forward strand.
AATAAATAATGAATATGTTCAGTATCCTGTGCATGATCAAAAGTTGCAATACCTACAACCTGGGCATCAAAAAGATCACGAATACGATTACCCACTAAATCATAAATGGCTTGCATATCCAGCGCTTTAGCGAGCCCTTCCTGTACGCTGTTGATTACAGCCAGTTCACCTTTTTGCTGTTCAGTTTCTTTTAATAAACGATTGGTTTCATCAAACAACTTTGCATTTTGTAATGCAACACTCATGCTGTTAGAAAGTGTGCTTAATAATCGAACATCAGAAAATGAAAAAGCATTTTCCTTATCAATGTTTTGAAGACTAACATACCCGGTAACTTTATCGCCTACTTTCAATGGCATAAATAAAATTGATTTGGGCATTTCAGTGCCTGGAATTACCTGCATACCAAATTCAGCAACTGCTTTTATCACATTTTCATTGATAAGAATGTTTTGCCCTGTCTGGATAAGATGTTGTCTAACTTTATCAAAAGGGCGGGGCTTAGGTAAAGAAACCTGTCCCTTTTCAATATAATAATTGAAATGCTCCATTTTGGTGACATGATCAAATGAAGCTATACCTACAACCTGTGCATTAAAAAGTTCACGGATGCGGTTGCCAACCAGGTTATAAATTCCCTGAATATCCATTTCTCTCACTAACCCTTCCTGCACACTATTTATTACAGCAAGTTCTGCTTTTCCTTGTTCTGTTTCTTTTAAAAGCCTGTTGGTTTCATCAAACAGTTTTGCATTTTCCAATGCAACACTCATGCTATTCGCCAGTGTTTCCAATAACCTTACATCGGAATCACTAAAGGCATTTTCGATAGAATTATTTTGTAAACTCACATAACTGTTTACTTTATCCTCTATAATCAGTGGAACAAAAACGGCACATTTTGTAGTCTGAGTGCCTGGAGCTATTTTCATCCCATACATTTCCATGGCATCACCATAATTTTGATTGATAACAATCTTTTCTTTTGATTTAATGAGATGCTGTCTCAATTTATCAAAGGAACGTGGTTCCAGATAAAAACGCTGTCCGTTCTCAATCGCATATTTCCAATGCTCGAGTTCAGATTCTCCGTCCAGTGTGGCGATAATAAGAGCTTCCGCATTAAAAAGTTCACGAATACGATCACCTACCAAATCGTATATAGACTGCATATCCATTTTTTTGGATAGCGCTTCCTGAACGCTGTTGATAACAGCAAGCTCTTCGGATCTTTGATCAAGAGCGGATTTAAGTTCTTGAATGGTTAATTCAGTATCGGGAACAATTTCTTTGATCATAGCAGTTAATAATAAATAAATTATTACACAAGTTTACCTAACTAAAGTAAATATATTAATCTTAATTAAAATGAAGAGAAACAAATTAAGGAGAATGGAGGAATCTATATCGACTGTAGCTTATGGATTATAACTTCTCTGACGTGAAAGAATTTATTAATAAAAAATATTTGGAAGAGAAATTAAGAATACCGTAACCAGATTGAAAAATGTTGTTCAGGAAAAAAACTAAAGCATTTGTTTTTGCGAGTACAATTAAAGAAGCCTCCGGTGGAATTTTAAGAAGACGACAAACACATTAAATGAAGTTTTAATTCAGCACTTCATAAAGCATCACATCATCTTCTTTGTTTTTCAGGCTTACATTTCCACCGTAATTTTCACCAATGAAATGTACTGTTGAATACCAGGCGGTACCATTGTAACATTGAAAAGCTTTGATACTAGTGTTATAAATAGTAAGGCCCGTTGCAGGGGAACAATTGCATTTCGCCCAGTTGAATCCATTCTTAAAGAATATTTGGAATAACGTCTTATCGGGGGAACGATTTCATGACTCTGTATTTGTTTCCATTTATTAAAGCTACTTTAATATTAATTTCCCTACTATAATTATGATTCACTTTCATCTCTTCTCCCTACTTCAATTTTAATATGACTTTCATCTCATTTAATCGTTCGAGTATACCTTGGTATTATATAGAGTGGAAATGAGCTACTTATTTTTTATCACTAATCAATAAAGAATTCTGATCCAGCTTTAAAAAAGGCTCTAATCTATATAAAAGAGCCATATCTTCCCATAATTCGTTCGATAATTGAGTACTTGGGGGAGCAAGCAGTTGAGAGTTTCAGGCTATTAAAGTTTGAGGCTCTTTTTTATTTGCTAGACAATTGCCACACAATTAAAATAATGCTATAACTATAATAATGGAAGATGTTCTTCAGGAAAAGTCAACAAGCTGTCTTTTTAAATCAATCGAACGCCTATCAGTTAAAAACATAACCCCAAAATTTTCTAAGTCGATAGATTTTTTTTCACATGATGGGCGTACCAAGGAAAGTAAAAAAAAATCTTTAGGAACTCATGTTCATTCTGTAATTTTTCACGAGTTCTTATATGGTTAGATTGTGATTAAAATATTATTTATCTCTTGAGATATATTCTTTATTCCCATTCTTGTCAATATAATAATGTCCGCCTCTTTTTCCCTCATATATTGTTCTTCCCTTAGCATTGGTTTCAATTATTTTATCTGTAGAGTTTGTATTAGTCCTGTTAATTACAGTTGTGGTCTGAGTTTTAGTTGCAGGGGTAGCATGTGTTGTGTCCGGAGGGGGGTTGAGTTTTAGTGACCCGTGTAGGTTGGGGCTTTCAGGTGTTGTCGTGGTAGTTGTAGTCGTAGTTGTTTTCTTAGATTTTGCTTTTAACTTTGCATCAGCATCGACTTGACAACCTAAACAATATAACATATGGACAAGGAAAATCATCGTATATCACCAATAGAAATCAATAAAGACGAATTCAGAGAAATTGGTTATCGATTAGTAGATACTATTTCTGATTTCTATGACACTATCCATGAAAAACCTGTTACAACTGGAGAAACGCCCAATCAAATACAAACTGTTTTAGGTAATGATCTTTTGCCCGATAATGGCACTTCCGTTTCAGAGTTATTTATTAAGACTTCGAATTTATTACTCAACCATTCATTACTCAACGGACACCCAAAATTCTTTGGTTATATAACTTCTTCTCCAAGTCAAATCGGAGCATTGGCAGATTTTTTAGCTGCTGCTATTAATCCAAATGTGGGTGCAAATATATTAAGCCCAATGGCTACCGCTATTGAAAAGCAGACAGTGAAATGGTTGGCAGAATTTATTGGAGTTTCTTCCACTTATGGAGGAATATTAGTGAGTGGTGGAAACATGGCAAACCTGACAGGTTTCTTAGCTGCAAGAACTGCCAAAGCTCCAAAGAGCCTGAAAGAAGACGGTTTAGCAAACACTTCTTATGAAATGGTATTTTATTGTTCAAAAGCAACTCATACATGGATTGAGAAAGCGGCCGTTTTATTCGGGCACGGTACAAAAGCAATTCGATGGATACCTACTGATGCTTACAATAAAATGAATACTGCAATCTTATTACAAACAATCAGGAGCGATTTAAAGAATGGGAAAAAACCTTTTCTGGTAATTGGAAATGCTGGAGATGTTAGCATGGGTGTAGTAGATAATCTTTCAGAAATAGCCGCTATTTGCAAGGAACATGATTTATGGTTTCATATTGATGGTGCTTATGGAATTCCTGCCGCAGTAATTCCACAATACAAAAATTTATTTGATGGAATTGAGGAAGCTGATTCCATTGCTCTCGATCCACACAAATGGCTTTACGCACCGCTGGAAGCAGGTTGTACTTTAGTGAAAAATCCTCAACATCTGATTGACACTTACAGTGCACATCCAATTTATTACAGCTTCGACAATAGCATTGATGAACCAACGCTCAATTATTATGAATATGGTTTTCAAAATTCCAGGGGTTTTCGAGCATTAAAAGTTTGGATGGCTTTGCAACAGGTAGGAAAGAATGGTTACATAAAAATGATAAACGATGACATCGAACTATCGCAACTTTTATTTGAAGAAGCACAAAAGCATATAGAGCTTGAAGCCGTAACACAAAACTTAAGCATCGCCACATTCCGCTATGTTCCTTTTAATTATGCACAAGACGAAAGGATGAATGAAACTTATTTGAACACATTGAATGAAAAATTATTAAATGAGTTGCAACAAGGAGGCGAAGTATTTTTATCCAATGCTGTTGTTGCAGATAAATATTGTTTAAGAGCTTGTATCGTAAATTTCAGGACTTCAAAGAAAGACATTCAAGAAATTATTGAAATAATAGTTCGGGTAGGACGAAAAGTTTACGAAAAACTTAAGATTGAATAACAGAGCTTCTTTTAAACTTTTGCTGTGACTTTAAGCGACACATCTTAATGCGGAGAGTAGCACGAATGCACAACAAAAGTATTTGCAAAAGCATGATGCAGAAGCTTGTCATGAAAAGTTGCGCAACTTATGGAACCGTTTACTAGGGAATGTAATCAACAATCCGCAGTAAAAAATACTCGAAGTTGTGAAGAATGAAAATATTTAATTAAAGGAAGTATGTTTCTATCCCAATTATGGCGCAAGGTTCTTTCTCTAAAATATAAATAAATTCATGGCGCAAGCGTCGGCTTGTGCCTTATAATGAAACTTAAACCATTGTAAATAAAATTTCCACATCATTTCAATTTTAAAAATAAAAAACTGGTTATTCTAACTATATCTTCATTGATGTTCTTTTATTGCACAAGCGGACGCTTGCGCCAGTTACGGAGAACACGCAGAGAAAATATCTTTATCTTCAATAAAACAATTTTAATACATCTTAAACATCAACCCATGAAAAAACTTTTTACAACTTGCTGTTTGTTTGCAGCAGCAATCCCAATTATGGCGCAAGGTTCTTTCTCTAAAATTATAAATAAATTCATGGCGCAAGCGTCCGCTTGTGCCTTATAATGAAACTTAAACCATTGTAAATAAAATTTCCACATCATTTCAATTTTAAAAATAAAAAACTGGTTATTCTAACTATATCTTCATTGATGTTCTTTTATTGCACAAGCGGACGCTTGCGCCAGTT
>DASYOM010000199.1:0-2632 GCA_036007765.1 Chitinophagaceae bacterium
CTGTCAAGATGGTATTCACCCCTGAAAACGGCCATGATAGCGTCTCCTATAAATTTATCAATATATCCGCCCTGGGCAATTATTTCTTTAACCATTATATCAAAATAGCTATTCAGTAATTTTACCACCGTATCAGGGGATTCGTTTTCGCTGATTGATGTAAAGCTGCAAATATCTATAAAGACAACAGTGGCCTCAACTGTTTCATTCAGCATAAGTGATGTTTCAAACTCACGGCTGCCCATGAAATTCAGCACCGTTTCATCTACATACATCCTCAATATATTATTTTCCTTGATCGCCTTCATTGTATCCTTTAACTGGGTAACATACAGTATTGTTTTTTGGATAGTAAATTCAAGATCATCAAAATTTACCGGTTTCGTAACAAAATCAAATGCACCACGGTTCATGGCTGTGCGGATATTATCCATATCTCCATAGGCTGACACAATAACGGATTTGATCAATGAGCCGGATTCTTTTAATTTCATTAATAACGTGAGACCATCCATTTCCGGCATGTTAATGTCGCTTAGCATTACATCAACATCAGGATGATCCTTTAATTTTTGTAACGCATCATTTCCATTAATGGCAAAAACAAATTCGTACTGATGCTCTCTTATTTTTTGACGAAACTTTTGCTTGATAAGCATTTCCAGGTCAACCTCATCATCAACCACTAATATTTTAGCCATTTGTTTCGATTTTTAATTTTTCTTTTAATACCGTAAAATCCACGGGTTTGGTTAAAAAATCATCAGCTCCCAGGCTAATGGCTGTATTGTAATTTTCAGCATCGCCATAAGCGGTTATCATCATAACAACCGGTGGTGGCGTACTGTGTTTTTGTTTAATGTGTTTTAATAATTCGAGTCCACTCATCCCCGGCATATTTATATCCGAGAGGATCAATACAGCTTCGTGTACGTGCTGGGTTAAATAGGAGATGGCTTCCTCACCGGAAAAGGCAAAAACGAATTCTATTTTTTTTTCACGTATCTCCTTTCTGAAACGTTGTTCAAAAAGCATTTGCATATCCCTTTCATCGTCTACCACTAATATTTTCATAAGCTGGTTTATTGTTTTTTAATTTTTTAAATGCCTTGTTTACGGACTTGTTTTATTTGAATTTTTCACCGATGATATTACTATTTTTTATCCAATTTCACTTTTATCCACCATTAATTTACAATATAACTTTTTAGAAACATGAATTATATGAATTTAAATTTTAACTTGTCTGAATCACGGATTTATTGGATTTCTGGATTTCACAGATTTGATTATGGCTTTTATTCTATATCATCATTTAATCTTTTTAATTTGTGATTCAGACAAGAGGTAATTGTATTATAAATTCAGTTCCTTCTCCTTCTTTACTCACTACTTTTATCTCACCTCCATGTGCTTTTATTATATCATAGCTCAAACTCAATCCTAATCCTGTTCCCTGGCCGGTAGGTTTCGTAGTAAAGAAAGGCTGAAAAATTTTATCCAACATTTTTTGTGGAATACCATTGCCGTTATCCTTAACCATAAGCTCAACCTTGCCCCCATCCCCTGAAGGGGAGCCGATACTTCGTGTAGTAATACTCACTGTTGGGTCGTAGGGAGCCAAACCTTTAAGTTCTATTTGCTTTTTCTTTTCAGTCACTGCATAAAATGCATTGGTAATTAAATTGAGAATTACCCTGCCGATATCTTGTGGAACGATATTTATATTTCCAATAGTGTTATCAAAATCCGTTTCCATGGTAGCGTTAAAAGATTTGTCTTTTGCCCGTAAACCATGATAAGCCAGGCGTAAATATTCATCTGCCAGGGCATTGATATCTGTTGGTTCTTTTTGCCCGCTACTGCTGCGGCTGTGTTGCAGCATACCTTTTACAATGGCATCGGCGCGTTTGCCATGGTGATTAATTTTTTCTTCGTTGTCTTTAATGCTATCCGCGATCTCTATTGCCAATTGTTTATTGCCTGTTGCCAATTCTGTTTTTAGTTCCTCAATTAATTCCGTATTTACTTCAGAAAAATTATTTACAAAGTTCAACGGGTTTTGAATTTCGTGCGCAATCCCTGCTGTGAGTTCTCCCAGCGTAGCCATTTTCTCGGATTGGATAAGTTGGGATTGGGTGGATTTTAATTCAACTAAAGTTTCTTCCACATTTTTTTTCTGAACTTCAATTTCTTCTTTTTGTTTTTGCAACAGTTCATTTGCTTTTCTACGGGTGCGATTATTTCTGTAAAGTAAAAATGCAATCAGCATACATACGACAATTCCGGCGAGCAACGTATACGTTCTGATTGCATTCTCCCTTTGAATGCGCTCATTCTCCTGTTCCTGCGCTTTTATCTGTTCATTAAACCCTGCATTTTGATACGCATATATTTTATGTTTCTCTGCCTTATTCAGGCTATCACCTAATGTTTTAGAGAGTTGAACATAAACGTAAGCGCTATCTGCTTTTCGATTTGACTTATATAGATAATAAAGGAAAGTATACTCTTGGTTGACTCTATCAAATAAACCAAGACTTCTAAAATCTGTCAATGCTTTTTTTGCATAAAAAATACTTGTATCCATTTCCCCTTGCGACTTATAGAAATCTGCCAGTGACGAATACGC
>DASYOM010000200.1:0-26020 GCA_036007765.1 Chitinophagaceae bacterium
TGCCATCAATGAGGTATGAATTAAATAATGAGTTAGCACCATTCACGCTTACATTGGGAGCTTCCGGATAGAAGCCGGTGGCCTGCGTTACATTAGGCAGGCGGAATAATGAACGCGTGATATCCCTGCCTTCAACGGGCAAATTTTCGAGTTCCTTTCTTTTTAATTGGGCAGAGACTTCGGCATTTACTGTATTAATTTTGGATGAACCGGAGAAGACGTTTATTTCTCTAAGGTTAGTAGATTTTTTTTCAGTGATCACCAGGTTTACGCTTGGAGATTCATTAGTCCTGAACTGAAGATTGTCAATTGTTTCCGCAAAATAATTTTCATCTTCAACGCCCACATGGTAGCTGCCTGCAATTGGTAATGATTTAAAAATAATTTTGCCCTGGGCATTGGTAGATTGTGTTTGGGAAAAACCGATTTCTGTATTTTCAAGTTTTACTTTAATGGCAGTTACAGGTTTTAGGGTAAGGGTGTTCGTTACACTCACTGAAAGATCCACCTGGGCAAATATTGAAAGTGATAAAAAAATAAGGCTAAGCAGTGTTAAGCACTTCTTCATAAATAAAATTTGAGGACTAAAAAATGTAGTAGAAAAGTTGATAAGGCGAATTAGCAGGAAACAGGTGGCGCCCTGAATTGCTTAATATTTAAAAAGCGGAACCGGTATATAGAGGCAAGAATAGAATATCCAATTTTTTTGTTTCCGGTAATAATAGAATCTAAAAGAATTATAAACCTGTTAGCAAGCCGGCTGACTTTTTTTAAAAAATAAAAATCGTTTGGTTTATTAAAGTCTCTTAACTTTTCGAGGAGACATATTTCGTGATGCGCTAAATCTTGATATTGCAACAATGCATTGCAGGCTTCTTTGGATTGCCATGGGATTTCACTAAAAGCTTTTGTGTCGAATACCTTTTCGGATATCCCGAATAAATACATTCCCCCATTATTATCCGGCCCTACCACTAATTTGGTTTCATTGATTTTTTCTCCGGTATCAAGCAAAACTTTTGGTGATAATTGGGGACAATCATTACCAATGGCGATTACATTCCGGAATTTTTTTTTGAAGACGTAGTCGACAGCATTGGCTATTCTTTCTCCGAAGCTATTTCCAACCTGGTTATTTTCATCAACTAAAAAATAAGGGAGGCCAGTCTCTTCAACTATCTTAATTGTCTTGTTTTGCTGGGCCTGGTGTATCCTTTCATTTATTTTGTTGTTGGGATGTAGTTTCTTATACCTGCTTTCTTGCCTGGCAGACCTGGAAAAAATAAGGATGGCTGTTTCTATCAAGGGAGTTGGTAAATTATCATGAGGTTAGTAAAGTCTTTTTTCTTACAATACGTCTAAAATGCCTCTACAGATTTAAACATTTTTACTGAAGTTACATTTTCAATAAAACAATACAATTATTAGTTACGATTGTTTCAAACATTCTTACTTTTATTTCTCTAACATATTAAAGAACTTTTATGGATGACGGAAAATTACGAGGTAGCCCTGAAATGAAAGTTATTGATGCACATCAGCACTTTTGGAAATTTGATCCAATAAGAGACAACTGGATCAATGATGATATGAAGAGTATTCAAAAAGATTTTCTTCCTGCCGATCTTGAAATAGTATTAAATGAAAATGGAATAGAGGGCTCGGTGGTTGTTCAGTCCGATCAATCAGAAAAAGAAAATGAATTTCAATTAAAAAATGCAGATGAGTATGATTTTATAAAAGGAGTTGTGGGTTGGGTCGATCTTCAGGCACCTGGTATCGAAGAAAAATTAGTTTATTATAAACAATTTAAAAAGTTAAAAGGATTTCGGCATGTTCTCCAGGGAGAATCACAAAGAGATTTGATGCTTCAGCCACGTTTTAGGAAGGGAATAAGTTTGTTGCGTAAATATGGCTTCACGTATGATATTCTTATTTTTTCGGATCAGTTAATTTATACAAAACAGCTGGTAGCAGAGTTTCCAAATCAAATGTTTGTATTGGATCATATCGCAAAGCCCGGGATAAAAAATAAAAAAATAGATGAATGGAAAAAAGATATTCTTGCTCTCGGTGCTCATGAAAATGTGTATTGCAAAATATCCGGGATGGTTACAGAAGCAGATTGGAAAAACTGGACCAGCGATGATTTCATACCTTATATCGATGTAGTTGTTAATGCATTTGGAACCAAAAGAATTATGTTTGGATCAGATTGGCCGGTATGCCTGGTCGCTGCATCTTACAGCAAGATGAAGAAAATAGTAGACGATTACTTTTCTTTCTTTTCAAAAAATGAACAGAAAAATTTTTATGGGAAAACAGCAATTAAATTTTATAACTTATAAACAATATTTATGGATCTGAAACTAAAAAATAAAGTAATTATTGTTTCCGGTGGTGCAAAAGGAATTGGCCAGGGCATCGTAAAAGTATTGGCCGCAGAAGGAGCTATCACTGTAATTCTTGGCAGAAATAAAAAAGATAATTTGGAAATGGTTGAGTGGGTGGAAGATCAGGGTGGAGCTGCCTTCCAGGTTGAAGCTGAATTATCTGATCCCGGCGAATGCGAAAAATCAATTAAAACTGTTATGGAAAAATTTGGCCGCATCGACGGCCTTGTAAATAATGCGGGGGTGAATGACGGTATAGGCCTTGAGAATGGTAATTATGATAATTTCATGGCATCACTTCATAGAAATTTAGTGCATTATTATTTGCTTGCTCATTATTCTTTGCCTGCGTTAATAAAATCGAAAGGCGCGATTGTAAATATTACATCAAAGACAGCGGAAACAGGGCAGGGGAACACATCCGCTTACGCTGCGGCTAACGGTGGCCGTAATGCTTTAACAAGAGAGTGGGCAGTTGAACTTTTAAAATATGGAATTCGTGCAAATGCAATCGTAGTGGCAGAATGCTGGACGCCACAATACGAAAAATGGATAGAGACGCTGCCAAACCCGAAAGAAAAATTGGAAGAGATTACATCAAAAATTCCGCTCGAAAACAGGATGACGACAGCAGAAGAGATAGCCAACACCACAGCATTTTTATTATCTGAATGCTCGAGCCACACCACAGGGCAATTGATACATGTGGACGGTGGATATGTGCACCTGGACAGGGCTTTGGCAAATGCGTAAGAGACCTAATCCCAACCCTTCTCCAAAGGAGAAGGATATTGAGCAAGAACTCGCGAGCTTCTCATTATTTGATATGTAAAATGATTGTAAAAACTAAATTCAACATTTAATACTTCATGTCCCTCTCTGAAGGAGAGGGGTTGGGGTGAGGTATGAAATCCTTAATCTGCATAAAACCCGGCTTGCTTGAATACAAAGACATTCCACTTCCCGTCTTAAAACCCGGCCATGCAATTTTAAAAATAAAACGGATTGGGATTTGCGGAACAGATCTGCACGCATTTGAAGGAACACAACCTTACTTCAACTATCCCAGGACGTTAGGTCACGAGCTCGCAGCAGATCTCATAGAGGCCGATGGTGCTGATGGATTTGTTCCCGGCGAAGCTGTTACAATCATTCCTTATTTTAATTGTGGAGAATGTATTGCCTGCAGAAATAATAAACCCAACTGCTGTACAAGTATTAATGTTTTTGGTGTACACATCGATGGCGGCATGGCAGAGTATATTTCAGTTCCATCTTATTCATTGGTTAAAAGTGAAGGGCTTGGGTATGATGAACTGGCCTTGATAGAACCATTGGCAATTGGGGCTCATGGCATACGCCGGGCGAATATTAGGGAAGATGAATTTGTCCTGGTAATAGGAGCCGGGCCTATCGGCTTGGGAACAATGGAGTTTGCCCACATTGCAGGTGGCAAAGTAATTGCCGTGGATATAAATGCAAACCGGCTGGAGTTTTGTGTAAATAAATTAAATATCGGCCATACTATCAATGCATCCAAGGATATTGTATTGGAACAAATAATTGAAATCACTAACGGTGATATGCCAACGGTTGTAATCGACGCTACCGGAAACAGGAAAGCCATCAACAACGCATTGCAATATGTAGCTCACGGAGGAAGATTTATATTAATAGGCTTGCAAAAAGAAGACATATGTTTTAACCATCCGGAGTTTCACAAACGTGAGGCCACGCTTATGAGTAGCCGAAATGCAACAAGAGAAGATTTCATCCATGTAATGAATGCAATTAAAAAACGATTGGTTGATCCGGAAACTTACATTACCCATCGTGTAAAATTTGATGATCTCAAAAATAACTTTGGAACATTCCTTGACCCGGACAATAATGTAGTTAAAGCAATGGTGGAATTTGACTAATAGTAAATGAGAAACAATATCATGAATAAACTTTTTGTAATTATCGTGTTAATGCTAATTGGTTTTCAGCCGTGTTCATTTGCACAAAATGATCTTAGGCTTTGGTATAATAAACCTGCAGAAGTTTGGACAGAAGCATTACCTCTTGGAAACGGCAGGCTTGGTGCCATGGTCTTTGGAAAAGTTGATGAAGAATTGATACAATTAAATGAAAGTACTTTATGGTCTGGCGGCCCGGTAAAGGCAAATGTAAATCCCCAGGCTGCTTCTTATTTGCCCCAAATAAGAAATGCGCTCCTTAATGAAGAAGATTATACAAAAGCCAATGAACTCACCAAAAAAATGCAGGGTGTTTATTCTGAATCATATATGCCTTTCGGAGATTTAATTATCAAACAGCAATTCAATGCAAGCAATACAACTGCTTACTATCGCGACCTCGATATTGAAAATGCAATTGCTATAACAAAGTTTACTAACGGTGGGATTCAATATTCACGGCAGATTTTTATTTCAGCACCCGACCAGGTAATCGTAATTAAGCTAACGACAAGTAAAATCGGCGCATTGAATTTTGATGCAGTTTCTAAAAGTTTATTGCATTATAATAATTCTGTAGATGGGGATGAATTTATTATGAAAGGAAAAGCTCCTGTTCATGTTGATCCGAGTTACCTCGACAGTAAAAAAGCTGTTATCGATGAAGACACAACAGGGTGTAATGGCATGCGGTTTCAATTGCGCATAAAGGCGGTAAGCAAAAGCGGTAACCTTACGATGGATAGCGCTGGCATTCATGTTCGCAATGCAACAGAAGTCTTTCTGTTTTTATCAGCTGCAACGAGTTTTAACGGCTTTGACAAGTGCCCTGATAAAGATGGGAAAGATGAAAATGAAATTGCTGCTGCTTACCTTGATAAAGCAGTTAAAAAACCTTTTACTGAGTTGCTGAAAAATCATCTTGCAGACTACCATACATATTTCAATCGCGTATCGTTAACTTTAAACACATCCCTTCCGGGCAAGACAAATAGTTTACCATCGGATGAGAGATTGCTTGCCTATTCCGAAGGAGCTAATGATCCCTGGGTAGAAAAAATGTATTTTCAATACGGGCGTTATTTACTTATTTCATCTTCAAGGCCCGGCGGCGTTCCGGCTAATCTCCAGGGCATCTGGAATAAAGAAATAAGGCCGCCATGGAGCTCCAACTATACCATTAATATTAATACACAAATGAATTACTGGCCATCAGAAGTCACCAATCTTTCGGAGATGCACGAGCCCTTATTTGATTTAATAGAAAATATTTCTGTAACAGGTGCGGTTACTGCAAAACAATTTTACAACATGCATGGATGGGTTGCTCACCATAATTCTGATATCTGGGCATTATCAAATCCCGTAGGTAACAGAGGCGAAGGTGACCCTAAGTGGGCTAACTGGTCGCAGGGCGCAAACTGGCTCTGCCAGGATCTTTGGGAACACTACAGGTTTACGATGGATAAGAACTTTTTAAAAGACACTGCATATCCCTTAATGAAAGGCGCAGCGATTTTTACGATGGATTGGCTGGTAGAAAATAAAGATGGTTATCTCGTTACCGCTCCATCGGTTTCTCCGGAAAATGTTTTTTTATATGGGGATGGAAAACATGGTGATGTATCTGTTGCCACCACGATGGATATGTCTATTGTATGGGATCTGTTCACCAACCTTATCAATGCTTCAGAGGTTTTAAATGTTGATCCTGATTTTAGAAAATTACTTATTGAAAAGAAAGCTAAATTATTTCCTTTGCAGATTGGCCATAAAGGTAACCTGCAGGAATGGTATAAAGATTTTGACGAGGTAGAAGTGCATCACAGGCACGTGTCACACCTGTTTGGATTATACCCCGGTCACGAAATATCTCCCATCACTACGCCGCGGTTTGCAGCAGCAGCAAAAAAGGCATTGGAAATAAGGGGAGATGAGGGTACCGGGTGGAGTAAAGCGTGGAAGATAAATTTCTGGGCAAGATTGCTTGATGGAAATCATGCGTATATTTTATTGAAAGATTTATTGCATGCCACCAGTGAGACTAAAACGAACTATGGACAAGGCGGCGGCACCTATCCCAATTTCTTCGATGCACACCCGCCATTTCAAATTGATGGAAACTTTGGTGGTACAGCGGGTATAGCTGAAATGCTGTTGCAAAGCCAGTTAGGTGAAATTCAATTGTTGCCGGCATTACCCGATGCCTGGAAAGATGGATCGGTAAAAGGCCTTAAAGCGAGAGGGAATTTTGAAGTGTCTGTTAACTGGAAAGATCATCACCTGACTAATGCAATTATAAAATCTTTGTCAGGTGGTGTTTGTAAAATAAGAACTGTTATTCCTGTAATTATTGAAGGTGCGAAAGTGGATTTTAAGAAAGATAATAATGGATATGTAACAACATTCAATTCTATAAAAGGTAAGATATACTTTATAAAGGCTGATAAGAATTAAGTGGAATATTTGATCTAAGGTATTGTATTGTATTGGTAATGTAAAGATATCTATGTCGTGCTTTCCTTGGCATTTTAATTTCATTTTAAAACGCATTGAACTTATCGCCTAAGTAATGTTTCAAATTATATTTCCTTGTTGTGTCCAATGCTCTTTCAAGGCAAATAAATTTTTTATCTGTGTGCTTTTTGCAATGCTCTACAGTTTCTATGTCAATGGCTGTGTCAAGGCAAATCAATGTTTCTTTTACTCCGTCTGTTGCTAAGAAAATATCGTTCTTCTTAAACTGTTTTTGCTTTTCAGTTTTGTAATTGAGAGTAAAACCGTTCTTCATTAAAATTTCTGTCATCAATTCATCACGATTAAAAGCAGTTACTAATTGTGCTTCTTTATCTCTGATGTATTGCTTCAATGTTTCTACATTTTCTGCTTCTGTTTTTTCGGTGTCAGGAGCCCACTCAACTCTTGGGAAATTTGATTTCACCAATTTGAAAACTTTAAAGCCCAAACCTTTTATTGCATCTTCTTTGTGTCCGTTGGTAAACAAATCGGGTTTCTCCTTTTTCTTTTCTTCAATTATTTTTTCAACCACTTTCTTATTGCGGTCAATCGTGATGTCGCTAATTTTTTTGTAACCTGCTTTGAATGTTTCACTTTTTTCATCAGTAGCTTCTGGCATCTGTATTAAAATATATTTTCTGTTTCCTCCATCTTTAATATTTAGTTCTTGTATCGCTTGCCCACTTGTGCCTGAACCTGAAAAGAAATCTAAATACAATCCACTCTTGTCATCAAAATTATTTATGATGAATGAAAAAAGATACTTCAAAAGTTGTTTAGGTTTAGGGAAACTGAAAATATCCTCTCCTAATAATTCTTCTACTTCTTCAGTGCCTTCTTGATTAAAAGGTCCATTCAAAATTGTTATTGGCTTTCCTTTTCTTAAAACACCATTCTCATCTTTTAAATAAACTTTTGCTCTAACACTGTAAGTTCCATTTTTCTTTTCCTTGATAACAATCTCATCATTCTTGATTGCTTCAAGTAGCCGTTTCTCTTCCCACACCCATTGTTTACGGGGTTTAATTGTAATACCGTTATGAACAATAGAGTATTGGAGGTTTGCTCTGTCATCAAGACTTTTAGTCATAAGCGGTTGAGTAACATAACCTCCTCTGATAGGAAATTTTTCATCCTTTTTCTTATACTCACCTATTTGTTCTGCTGTAAGTTCTGCTTCAATATCTACTAACGGGTTTTTAGAATAACATAAAATATATTCATGAACTTCAATAAACCCTCTTGTCTTTGCACCAGCTCCGTATTTATTTTTCCAAGCAAAAACTCCAATTAAATTTTCTTCCCCAAAAACTTCATCACACAATTTTCTTAAATGGTGAACTTCATTATCGTCAATGGAAATAAAAATTACTCCTTCGGGTTTAAGTATTGCTCTTGCAATCAGCAATCGGCTATACATCATGTTTAACCAGTTGCTATGAAATCTTCCATCAGTTTCATTGTTAGTGTCAATCTTTAATCCGTTCTCTGTTACCCCTGTTTGCTCCCAATATGGTTTTTTTTCTTCCGTGTAATTATCACTGTAAACAAAATCTTTTCCTGTGTTGTAAGGTGGGTCAATGTAAATACACTTTACCTGGTCACGGTAACTGTTGCTTAAAAGTTTCAGCACTTCTAAGTTTTCTCCTTCAATAATTATGTTTTCGTTTTCAGTCGGGTTTACACTTCGCTTTTCATCATAAAATAATGTGGCGTTGCTTGGAGTAAATGCACTTCGTTTTGCTTCACTTTTTCCAAACCAACGAAACTCATATCGTTCTGTTTCGCTTACGCTTTTCGGGTCAATAACTTTTTTGAGTTCATCAATATTCAGTTTGCCTTCATTGGTAAAAAGGTCAGGAAATAGATTTTTCAGTTTTTCCAATCTCTCTTTATTCCAGTCATTGCTCAAAGGCAAAAGTTCGTTTATGTTGTCCATGTTTGTGCTTGCTCTGTTAAGGCGTTAATAGTTTTGTCGGCTTCTGTTTTGAAGTAGTGATAATCTTTTACTGGTGCTTTGTATTGCACTTCCACACCCAAAGTTGTAAAGTGTTTCATCGCACATTTTATTTTATACACTTCACTTTCTGTTAATGCTTTTTTGTCGTTAATATCGTTTGTTCCTTTTGTTTCAATCACAAAATAAAATTCGCTTTCAACTCCGCTTTTCAAACTTTTACGTTTCATCACCAAACCAAAATCGGGTTCGTATTCTCCAATGGGAGTTTTTATTTTATACCATCCTGGAAGTTTGATAAAGCAAACAACATCGGGTTGGTTGTCGGATGCTTTTGCAAAATCATATTCCACATAACTATCAATAAGCATTTTGTCAAACACTCCTCTATTTGGTGTTTCTACATAATCGCTTTTGGAAACACTTTTTACAAAGTCGTTAAAGCTGAAAGGAAATGTTTCGCCTGTTAAATGATAATCCAAACCGCGAAGCATTTCATCCAATTCAATGTTGCGAATGATGGCTGCTGCTGTATGAATATACTGCGGTGGATTTTTCGCAACTTGTTCTAAGTTGGAAATTTGATTTACAATTTTGAATAAGGTAGTGTAACTCAATCCTGTGTTCTCACTAAGTTCTTCTACCAAATCCAATGGAGTAAATTTTGGTTTCAACTTGTAACTTTCTGTTCCTTCGAAAGTGTCTTTAATTCCTTCTTCGCTTATCTCTCCAATATTTCTGCTGCTTACTTCTGCAACATAATCAGCAATGGTTATCAAATTTATTTGTGCTGTTGCTTTCTTTATAAGTTCTTCTTCGGTGAAAGAAATTACGTAGTCGGTTTTCTTTGCTAACGATTTCCAAAAGCGTTTGAATGCTTTGTCAATGTTTTCATCTGTGTTGCGTTTGAAATTTACTTCGTCTTGCGGTTTGCCTTTGTGTGTATGTGTCATACCTGCACCCGCACTTGTGCTTCCGTAAATATCTTTTATCTCTTTCTGATATTGCGTTACAAATGTTTCGTAAGTTTCATTTGGAATTACTGTTAGCTGATTGATGCGTTCTGCATCTTCTGTATTTAATCCATCATAAACCCGTTGTCCATTTTGATTTACGCAAATGCGTAAACCTCTGCCTATCTCTTGTCGCTTTCTGATTTCAGAATAAGCAGTATTTAAAGTTGCAATGTTGAACACATTTGGATTGTCCCAACCAACACCCAAAGCAGAGTGAGAAAAAATAAATTCTACCGGCGTTCCTATTGTAAGCAATTCATCTTTCTTTTCTAAAATCAATTCGTAAATTTTCTTTTGCTCTTTCAGTCCGCCTTCGTTGTCTGAAAATTCTCCTTTAGAATTTTGAGCAAAGTAATATCCCTGCAACTCATGAATGTATTGGTCGGATGGGATTTTCCCCTCATTGTAATCTGGATAAATTGCTTTGTATTTTTCTACAAATAGTTTTTTGATTTTGGGTTCTTCTCCCATGTAGTTTGAAACTCTGTCAATGAAAATCAAACTCAAACATTTAATTCCGTGTGATGCTAACTTCTGCGTTTTTGTAAAGTGGCGATGTATGAGCCACTCTAATTGTAAAGCCCAAATGCTTTCTACATTTCCTGATGCTTGCTTTTCAAATAGTTCAACTCCATTTGTAAATGTAATGCTCCACTTTTGAGTTCTTAAACTTTTATTGATGCGTTCAATTTTATAATTCAAATAACTTGGGTTGTGTGTTTTCTCTCCTAAGTTGTCGCCAACTTTCAACCAACTTGTTTCTTCAAAAACAAATTTTCCTGCTTTCAATTTCCATGCTTTGAGTTTTGCTTTCGGTTCACTCGTTCCGTTTTGTGTTGCTGTCAGTTCAATTTTTATTGTTGCTTCATCATTCTTTTCTGTTACTGTCAGCACTTCAATTTTCTTTACAAGCCCTTGCTTGTAGCTGTCGTAAGGTGTTAAGCGGTAAAGTAAATTCTTAACCGTTTTGTGAGTTGCTGAATACCGGATTTTAAAAAGTGGGTCAAGAGTTTTGAAAATTATTTTTTCTCTTTCAGTTTCTTTGCTTGCATAGCGTTCTGTTCTTTCTTCAAATGAAAGTGTTTTCAATCTCTCCATCATGTTATCGCTGTCCATTCCTTCCTGTGGTTCGTCCATGAAAATGATTGGTCGCACTTTCGCAATCGCATCTATGTAAGGAAGGTTGTTGAACAAATCTTCTCTCTGTGTTCTGTTTAAAATTCTATCGTCAGAAGAAAATGCTCCCGTTGTCATAATCATGACTTGCGGATATTGTTCTTCAATGAAGTTGGTTACTTTGTTCAACTTCTTGCTGTCGTATTCAAACGGATGAATTTTGAAACCGTAAATATTTTCAAGTTGTTTGTCAAAAGTTTTGAATGTGCCAAGAGTTCCCTGTCTGATTGCAATTGACGGAACAAGGATGATGAACTTTGTAAAGCCGTAATGTTTGTAGAGTTCATAAATTGTTTTGATGTAAACAAGTGTCTTGCCTGTTCCTGTTTCCATCTCAATACACAAATCATTGTCGGCTGAAAACTTTGCCGTTTCATCATCGATACCATTTTCTTTTGCGATTGTTTGTATGTTGTCGGTAATTTGTTTTGCAGAAAGAGTACATAAGTTTGAACGAATACCGTCAATGCAAGCATTGTCAAAACTGTTCTTCTCTGTTCCGTCAAATACTTTAATTATCGCATCAATTGCGGTGTCCTGATATTTTAAATGTTCGAGTTGAAGTTCCATTATTTCTTTCCGTTCAATTTTCGTTGATATTTTATTTGTTCTTCTGCTACCTGCAATGCTTTTAACGCTAAATCTTCCTCGCCAATTTCATAAACAACTTTCTCACTCAGATAAAGAACTAGAAGTTCTTCCGTATCGTGCTTGTAAATTTTTGCAAGTTTCTGAACAATTTCTTTTGTCAATCTTCTTTCGCCTCGTTCCATCTTGCTAAGAATGGCAACATCAATATCCAGCATTGCTGCTACTTTGCGAAGCAAGTAGCTGTTTTCCTCTCTAAGTTTTCGGAGTTTTTCTCCAATATTTTCAGTTGACATTTATCAGATTGACAATTTTTGTCAAATCTATATATTGTTGACTTGTTGAGCAAAAATTTCGTGCTAAAAGTTTTCAACAATATGTTGATAGATATTTATTTGCCTGTTTAAATTGGCTGTGCTGTGAAGTCTTGCCTATCATCCCATAAGTCTTTAAAATATTTTTAATTGTCAAAAGCACAATTGTCGTAATTTGGAATCATCTATTTTTAAACTTCTCAAATACGATTGTTGCCTTTATTGTATAACTTACCAATACCGAAATAATATTATTTGACAATAAATTTTTTATTATGAAAAGAATCTTGCCAATCTTTTGTTTTTTATTTCTATGTATAAAAGGCAAGGCACAAACTGAAATTGTTTTAAATACAGATTCTGTTGCGCAAAAAATCAACAAAAATATTTACGGTCATTTTGCAGAACATCTTGGCCGCTGTATTTATGATGGGTTTTATGTAGGCGATACCAATAAAACAATTCCAAATACAGAAGGTGTAAGAAATGATGTGATAGCGGCGTTACGCAAAATGAAAATTCCATTATTACGCTGGCCGGGCGGCTGTTTTGCAGATACCTACCATTGGAAAGATGGAGTAGGGCCAAAGAATAAACGGCCTTCGATGGTTAATACATGGTGGGGAGGTATTACAGAAGATAATAGTTTTGGTACACATAATTTTTTGAACATGTGCGAACGACTTGGCGCTGATCCTTATCTCGCCGGGAATGTTGGTAGCGGCACAGTGCAGGAATTATCCCAGTGGTTGCAATATGTAAATTTTGACGGCAAGAGTCCTATGTCAGATTGGAGAAGGCAAAACGGGCGTGATAAACCCTGGAATGTAAAATATTGGGGAGTAGGGAATGAAGTTTGGGGCTGTGGTGGTAATATGACGCCGGAGTATTATGTAAATATTTACAAACAGTACGCGACATTCATGACGGACTGGAGCCACAGCCATGGGTTATTTCGCATAGCTTCAGGAGCCAGTGATGCAAATTATCATTGGACAGAAGTATTGATGCGTGATATTCCTCACAATATGATTTCCGGTACGGGGCTTCATCACTATGCTGTTATTGAATGGAATCATAAAGGGCCTGCAATAGACTTTACAGAGCAGCAATATTTTGCAACACTTAAATCGGCCTGGGAAATGGAAGAATTGGTGACAAAACATTCTGCAATTATGGATAAATATGATCCGCAAAAAAAGATTGCATTGGTGGTAGATGAGTGGGGAGGCTGGTATGATGTGGAACCGGGCACCAACCCCGGCTTTCTTTACCAGCAAAATACCATGCGTGATGCCATGATCGCTGGTATGACTTTAAATATCTTCAACAATCATTGCGATCGTGTGCGCATGGCAAACCTGGCGCAAACGATCAATGTTTTGCAGGCAGTTATTTTGACCAATAAAGAAAAAATAATTTTAACCCCAACTTATCATGTATTGGAAATGTACAATGTGCACCAGGATGCGATGTTGGTGCCGCTTGACATTAAAACGGATAATTATACTCTTGGAAATGAAAGCCTGCCCGCAGTTTCCGGCTCGGCTTCCAAAGATTCAACCGGATTGATTCACATTTCACTTACTAACATCAATCCAAAAAAAGATGAAACAATTATAATAAATATTAATGGACAAAAATTTTCAAAAGTATCCGGAAGAATTTTAACTTCTTCAAAATTGCAAGATCACAATACATTTGAAAATCCGGAAAAGATTACACCGCAAATATTTACGGGCGCTTCTTTAAAAGGAAATAATTTGAATGTAAAGCTGCCTCCATTTTCAGTGGTGGTTTTGGAATTGAAATAATGGATTAAACAAAACTAATGAATAGAAAAAGATTGCTTGTGTATCTATTTTTCACGATTACATTTTTATGGACTTCCAACATACATGCCCAGGCCAAAAAAGATATAATTGTTTCAGTAAATAATCCAATTGCAGAAGTACAACCAACAATGTGGGGTATCTTTTTTGAAGATATAAATTTTGGCGCGGATGGCGGCATCTATGCCGAGTTAATTAAAAACCGGTCATTTGAGTTTTCAATGCCTTTAATGGGCTGGAAGGTTGTACAAAATAAATTTAATGAAGGAGCGGTACTTGTGCTCAACAGGCAGGATCTGAATACAGGTAATCCTCGTTTCGTTCGCATTACAAAAAATAATACCGATGATTCCCTAGGTCTTATCAATGAAGGCTTTCGGGGCATGGGGATAAAAAAAGGGTTGCGTTATTATTTTTCTGTTTTATGCAGGCAACAAACGCCCGGCTTAAAAATGCGTATTGAATTATTAAATTATAATGGTCACGTTATTGGCAGCACAACACTTAAACCTTCAGGTGGCATAAATGAGTGGAAGGAAGAGGCCATCAGTTTTAATGCAACGGATACTGCCATGAAGGGAAGGTTTAATATTTCTTTTGAAGGGAACGGGGTGGTTGATCTTGATATGATTTCCTTATTCCCCTCTGATACCTGGAAGAATCGCCCTGGAGGCATGCGAAGCGATATGATACAATTGTTGGCCGATATGAAGCCCGGGTTTATCCGATTTCCCGGAGGTTGCATTGTTGAGGGCCGGGAACTTGCAACGAGATATCAGTGGAAAAAAACTCTGGGTCCGCCAGACCAACGGCAATTAATTATAAATCGGTGGAATACCGAATTTGCACATCGTCCGGCACCTGATTATTTTCAATCTTTTGGCCTCGGCTTTTATGAATACTTTCAACTGGCAAAGGACATAGGTGCCGAGCCATTACCTATTTTAAATTGTGGTATGGCCTGCCAGTTTAACACTGCCGAAGCAGTTCCGTTGAATGAAATTGATCCATATGTGCAGGATGCGTTGGATCTTATAGAATTTGCTAACGGAGATGTTAATACAAAGTGGGGAAAGGTTCGTGCATCTCTCGGCCACCCGGCTCCATTCAATTTAAAAATGATGGGGATAGGAAATGAAAACTGGGGCCCGCAATATATTGAGCGTTTGCAAATTTTCTTTAAAGCAGTAAAAGATAAATACCCGGATTTCAAAATAGTATCAAGTTCCGGAACTGATCCTAATGGCGATCGCTTTGATTATCTTAATGGTGAAATAAGAAAATTGGGTACTGATCTTATCGATGAACATTATTATCGCAAACCGGAATGGTTTTTAGCAAATGCATCCCGCTACGATAACTATCCAAGAACTGGAGCTAAAATATTCGCAGGTGAATATGCAGCCCAGAGTGATCATACGGTAAGTATTAATAATAAAAATAACATGGCGACTGCTATCTCCGAAGCAGCTTTCATGACCGGCCTTGAACGGAATGCTGCTGTAGTTAATATGGCTTCTTATGCACCACTGTTTGCGCATGAAGAAGCATGGCAATGGACGCCGGATCTTATTTGGGTGAACAACGTGAAATCCTACGGAACCACAGATTACTATGTGCAAAAATTATTTTCAACAAACAAGGGCACTAATGTAGTAGCCGCTTTACGAAATGGAAAGCCATTAACGGGGGCGGATAGCCTTTATGTTTCATCGGTAGTTGATAGAAACACAAAAGAGGTAATTATTAAAATCGTAAATGCATCCGGTAAAGAACAAACAAATACATTCATGCTGGAAGGAACAACGAACGCGGCTACACAAGCAGAGGTTACTACTTTACAAAGCAATGATCCTGGCCGTGAAAACTCTTTCGCCAATCCTGGAAATGTAAGTCCAAAAGAATCGTCTGTCGATGTAAAAAATAAAAAAATAAATTTTCTCTCAATGCCATATTCTTTTTCTGTAGTAAAGATTAAGATGTAAAACTTATTGTTAAACAAAATAGCAATGAAAAAAATTCGGCTAAGCTTATTAGTTATAATAATTTCATTAATTATTTCTACGCCTGCAATCTCACAGCAGACCAGATTCCAGGCTACCTGGCAATCATTGGAACAATATAAAATTCCGGATTGGTTTCGCGATGCCAAGTTTGGAATATTCATTCACTGGGGCGTTTATTCGGTTCCCGCATTTGAAAATGAATGGTATCCACGAAATATGTATTTAAAAGATTCAAAAGAATTTAAACATCATGTTGAAGCTTATGGCCCACAAAATAAATTCGGTTATAAAGATTTCATCCCGATGTTTAAAGCAGAAAAATTTGATCCTGAAAAGTGGGTTGACCTGTTTAAAAAAGCAGGGGCGAAATATATAGTCCCTGTTGCTGAGCATCATGACGGCTTTGCCATGTACAACTCAGCGCTTACCAGGTGGAATGCTTTCCTGATGGGGCCCAAGCGTGATGTAATTGGTGAACTGGAAGCTGCAAGCCGCAAAGCAGGTTTGATGTTTGGTGTATCCTCGCATCGCATAGAACATTGGTGGTTCATGGGCGGCGGCCGCAATTTCGATTCAGATGTAAATGACTCTGCTTATGCAGATTTTTATGGTCCTGCTCAAAATACGGATGGAACAAATGACAGTGCTAATCGCAAGCCAGTGGCGCCTGAATATATGAACGATTGGTTGCTTCGTGATGTGGAACTCGTAAATAAATATCATCCCGATCTCGTATGGTTCGACTGGTGGATAGCTCAAAAGGAGATGGAGCCGTACAGGAAATCTTTTGCGGCATTTTATTATAACAAGGCAATGGAATCGAATAAGGAGGTGGTGATAAACTATAAGCATGACGCTTACCCCGATAGCGCCGCAGTGCTGGACCTTGAGCGCGGAAAGTTAGCGGGAATAAGGCCGTTGGCCTGGCAAACAGACGATGCGATTGGTAACAAGTCGTGGGGATTTGCGACCGATAATACTTTTAAAAGTGCACAATACGTAATTACAAATCTTATAGATATTGTAAGTAAAAATGGAAACCTGTTATTAAATATCGGCCCACGTTCTGATGGAACCATTACGGAGGAAGAAACAAACGTATTGCTGGGGACCGGCAGGTGGCTGGCTGTAAATGGGGAAGCAATTTACGGGACACGCCCCTGGAAAATATTTGGAGAAGGCCCGACAGAATCTGCAAGCGGTGAGTTTAAAATGCAAAAACCCTACACATCAAAAGACATTCGCTTTGCAACAAAAAATGATACACTGTATGCGATTACTCTTGGGCCCCCTGCACCAAAAGAAACAATAAATATTAATTCTCTCGCATTAAAAAATAATAATGGCATTATAGCAAATGTGCAATTAATTGGAAGCAATGAAAAACTAATATGGTCTCAGAAAAAAGATGCGTTGATTATAAAAACACCTGTTGAGTATCCTTCAGAAAATGCTGCAGCATTCAGAATAACGTTTAAGAAATAAATTATCCTGTCCCGTTATGAACAGAACTAATTTTCTTTAAAAAATTGAATCAGTTTAAATCAATCAATATGAAATGTATAAATGGTATGCTGGCGATGAGTGTCTTTGCTTCTTTAATAATCTCCTGCAACAGTAATAATGAAAATAAAAAAGCAGAAAACAATTCTTCCGATTCAACCAAAGCAGGCATCACAAAAAAAGATTGGGGTGAATTTGATGGAAAAAAAGTTTCACTTTATACTTTGACTAATGGTAAAGGGAGCCAGGTAACCATTACCAACTACGGCGGCACAGTAACTTCGTTTGTAATGCCAGACAAGCACGGAAAAAAATCAAGCATCATTATTGGCTTCGATAGCTTACAACCTTATCTTCAAAAGCCACCCTATTTCGGCGCATTGATTGGCCGCTATGGAAACCGTATCGGTGACGCGAAATTTTCATTAGGCGGTAAAACCTATCAGCTTGCTGCAAATAATGGAAAAAACCACCTGCATGGTGGACTGAAAGGGTTTGATAAAGTAGTTTGGGACGCATCAGTTCCTAATGACAACGTTCCTTCTCTTACACTAAATTATTTGAGTAAAGATGGCGAAGAAGGTTATCCCGGCAATCTCGATGTTAAAGTGCAATACACACTTACTGATGATAATGGATTAAAAATTGAATATAGTGCTGAAACGGATAAACCTACACCAATCAATTTAACCAACCACAGTTATTTTAATTTAACGGGTGATGTGAGCAATATGATTCTGGATCACACCTTGAGCATAGACGCAGATAATTACACTCCTGTTGATACCACGTTAATTCCTACCGGCGAAATAAAATCCGTGAAAGGAACTCCGTTTGATTTCACTTCACAAAAAAAAATTGGAAAGGATTTTAATTTTGTAAAAGGCGGTTATGATCATAACTGGGTGTTGAATAAAAAAGACTCTTCATTGCAGAAAGTTGCAGAAGTTTCTGATTCTATTAGTGGCAGAACAATGGAAGTCTATACCACACAGCCCGGCCTTCAATTTTATACAGGAAATTTTTTGGACGGAACATTTACTAACCGGGGTGGTACACCAGTTCAACTGCACACGGCACTGTGTTTGGAAACACAGCATTTTCCTGATTCTCCAAACAAATCCAGTTTCCCTTCCACGATTTTAAAGCCTGGAGAGAAATATCACTCTATTACTATTTACAAAGTAAAATTGCAGTAATGTTTTAATTGCAACGCCAATGCTTATTAAAAAGACCAGGTACATAAAAATGAATTCCCGCTTAGCAGTTGCATTATTTATTTTTTGCTTTAGTATAATTGCTATCGAAGGTTTTGCTCAACAAGACATAACCGAAATTACTATCAATGCGACAAAAACAACAGGGCCTTATAAGCCAATCTGGTCGTATTTTGGTTATGATGAAGCCAATTTCACAACCATGAAAGATGGTAAAAAATTG
Source organism: Chitinophagaceae bacterium (assembly GCA_036007765.1). Taxonomy (GTDB): domain Bacteria; phylum Bacteroidota; class Bacteroidia; order Chitinophagales; family Chitinophagaceae; genus Ginsengibacter. The sequence goes on from DASYOM010000200.1 coordinate 18,704, forward strand.
TTGACTGAATTAGCAGCGTTGAGTCCTTCGCCCGTATATGTTCGCATGCATAATTTATTGACATCAGGCGATGGTAAAGCTGATCTGAAATGGAGCTCAACGAATGTATACACAGAAGATGCACATGGAAATCCTGTTTATAACTGGCAGATAGTAGATTCCATTTTTGATGTATTAACGAAGCGTGGTATAAGGCCAATAGCAGAAATTGGTTTTATGCCTGAAGCGCTTTCAGTTATGCCACAACCATATCGCCATCACTGGAAACCTGGCCTGCCTTATGATTCCATTTATACAGGATGGGCATATCCTCCTAAAGATTATAAAAAATGGGCGAAGCTAATTTATCAATGGGTAAAACATTGTATAAAAAGATATGGTGAACAAGAAGTAAAAACATGGTATTGGGAAGTTTGGAACGAGCCGAATATTGCCTACTGGAAAGGAACTATGGAGGAATACTTTACATTATATGATTACACTGCTGATGCAGTTAAAAGAGCTTTTCCTTCCGCAAGAGTTGGTGGTCCAACTTCAACCGGTCCTCGCTGGGATAAGGCTGCGGATTTTCTTAAATCATTTTTGCAACATTGTGTTAATGGGAAAAATTATGCAACAGGTAAAACAGGAAGCCCTCTTGATTACATCACTTTTCATGCAAAAGGTAATCCTTCTATTGTAAACAATCATGTTCAGATGAATATGGCTGTTCAGTTGCAGGATGTGGCAAAAGGTTTTGAAATTATAAGTTCATTTTCTTCATTAAAAAAATCGCCGATAATAATTGGAGAGTTTGACCCGGAAGGTTGTGCGGCATGTTCTGTTGACTATAGTCCTCAAAACGCTTATAGAAATGGTACTATGTATTCAAGTTACACTGCTGCATCTTTTGCGCAATTGTATGCAATGAAAAAAAAATATGATGTAAATCTTACGGGTGCAGTCAGTTGGTCATTTGAATTCGAGAATCAGCCATGGTTTGCCGGGTTCAGAGACCTCGCTACCAATGGTGTTGATAAGCCGGTACTTAATGTATTTCGCATGTTTGGTAGAATGAGGGGAGATATGCTTGAAGTAAATAATTCAAATACTATTTCGCTTCAAACTATTATTGACAGCAGTGTTCGCAATAAACATTATGTTGATGGATTGGCAACTATTGATGCACACAATATGTACATCATGCTTTGGAATTATCATGACGATGATAACAAAAAGACAGATGCATCTATAAATTTAGTATTGCAACAATTACCTTCAGAAAGCGTAATGATAAATAGTTACCTGGTGGATGAAAACCATAGTAATTCATATACTGTATGGAAAAAATTTGGTTCGCCGCAGCAAGTTTCGGAGGAACAATTTCATGATTTGCAAAAGGCAGGCAAATTGCAAAAAGAGATAAATGGTAAACAGATAAATGCAACGAATGGGAATTTAAATTATCATTTAAATTTGGAAGCACAGGGTGTTACTTTGTTGAAATTGAGCTGGTGATTCATAATTAACAATAAAAAAGTATGAGCACCCCATCTTTTAAAATCGGACTTTTCGCCATCGGCCTTAATGCTTACTGGGAGCAGTTTACAGGATTAAGACAAAGATTGGAAGGTTATCTTGCCGAAGTTCAAAAAAAACTGGAACAGTTTCATCCACACATTATCAATGCTGGAATGATTGATAATGTTGATAAAGCGTTCGCTGCAGGCAAATTATTTAAGCAACAGGATGTTGATATCATTTTTTTATACGTATCTACGTATGCATTGTCATCAGTTGTATTGCCGGTTGTGCGACGTGCAAATGTGCCAGTTATCATTTTAAATTTAGTACCTGAAGCCGCAATTGATTATGCCTCTTTCAATGCAATGGCAGATCGCACTAAAATGACGGGCGAGTGGTTGGCGTTTTGTCAGCCTTGCCCGGTACCTGAGATTGCAAACGTGTTTAAAAGAACTGGCATTCGTTTTCACCAGGTTACAGGAATGCTGCACAATGATACCCAATGCTGGGATGAAATTAAAGAATGGGTGGAAGCTGCCCGTGTGGCCAATACCATGTTCTATAACAGGATGGGCTGCATGGGGCATTACTATTCTGGTATGCTGGATATTTATACCGACCTCACTTTGCAAATAAAATATTTTGGCGGCCACTTCGAAATGATTGAAGTAGATGAATTATCATCACTTAGCAAAAAAATAAATGAAGATGCTATAAAAAACCGGGTGCAATATTTTCACGAAATATTTGATGTGAAAAATGATTGTGCTGTCGATGAATTAAAACAAGCGGCACGAGTATCTGTTGCGTTAGATGAACTTGTTGAAAAATATCAGCTGGGCTCAATGGCTTATTATTATAAAGGCATCGGCAACAAAGAAAATGAAGACACGATGAATGCTATGATTATAGGTAATTCCCTGCTTACCGCGAAAGGAATTCCTGTAGCGGGGGAATATGAAATTAAAAATGCACAGGCAATGAAGATCATGGACAGTTTTAATGCAGGTGGTTCCTTTACCGAATATTACGCGATTGATTTTAATGATGATGTAATATTAATGGGTCATGATGGGCCGGGACATATAAAAATTACGGAAGGAAAATCTAAAATTCGTCCGCTATCGGTTTATCATGGCAAAACAGGCAAAGGATTATCTGTTGAAATGGCTGTTAAGCATGGGCCTGTAACCTGCCTCTCAGTAATAGAAACTGAAAATGGTAAACTTATATTACTTGTTGCAGAGGGCGCTTCTGTTGCCGGTCCTATACTCGAAATTGGAAATACTAACAGTCGTTATCGTTTTGAGCCAGGAGCCAGAAATTTTATTAATTCCTGGAACAGTCATGGGCCCGCTCATCATTGTGCCATTGGTATTGGGCATATTGCATCAAAAATTAAAAGGCTCGGAAATCTTCTTGGAATGGAAACTATTCAGATTTGTTAATTTAGCCTGGCCTCTCTTAAAGGAACCTTTGCCCAGCCAACAGGTGAAATATTGCACTATACAAATAATTAATAGATTAATCAGTATTTAATAATCAAATATGAAAGCCAATTTATATTTTGATGTGCAGCCATTAGTGCAACCTCCATTTGATCAGAATATTTTTTTTTGGTTATGCACAATTGTAAAAAAAAAGTTTAATCGTCATAAATACACTTTAAATTAGCGGTACGTTTTCGAACAGACGATTGCCAATGCAAACCGAAAAAAAATATGAGGAATCTGAGCTCCTTTCCTTGCTTGCACAGGATAGCGAATATGCTTTTCAATTAGTTTTTGACAGGTACCGTAACCATACCTACAAGGTAGCCATGATGTATGTAAAATCTCCTGTTATAGCTGAAGAAATAGTGCAGGATGTTTTTTTGAAATTATGGTATCAGCGAAAAAATTTAGCAGATATCCGCTCGCTTGAAAACTGGCTTTTTACATTGACAAGAAATCTTACTTTTAATTGCCTGAAAAAAATTGCCCATGAATGGACAGCAAGAGAAAAATGGGTGGAGCAAAACTTTTTATCAGAAAATACTACCGATCATAAAACTTTAAATAAGGAATACCAGCAACTGCTTCAGCAAGCTATAAGTCATTTATCAGAGCAACAGCAACAGGTATTTAAATTTGGTAAAGAAGAAGGCCTTTCTTACGATGCGATCAGTAAGCGTTTATCTATATCGCCACTTACAGTGAAAACTCACATGGCAAGAGCATTGGCATTTATCCGTTTATTTTTTCAGCAGCATAGTGAGCTTTTTATGCTTTTCATAATACTCTCTGCAAAAAATTATTAATTTTTTTCGCGTCACTGTACTCCGTTATTTCCTTTCAATTGTCTTTATAATAACGATTGCCTGCCGTATTTGCCTGGCAAGGGTAAATAAATCATGTAAATGCTTAGCAGAGAAAAATTTACAATACTTCTTGGGAAATATGCCACGGATAATCTATCACCCGAAGAGCGAAGTGAATTATTTAATTGTATAAAATCCGGTATTTATGACGATCTGTTATCAAAAAACATTGAAAATAATCTTAGGAATAAAAATATAGAAGGTGCCAATCTTCCGCCTCAAAGGTCTGCCGGCATAGTCCATAAAATTCTTTCTTCTGAAAAACAAAATTCCTTGCTGATACCCAAAAAACCAGAGGTAAAAAAGATATATTGGGCCGGGACCGTGGCCGCGGCTGTTATTATAGCGATTATCTTTTCAGTTTTCTTATTAAAAAATTCTAAGGATAAGGACAACTTTTCGGCTTTGGCTTTCGCAAAGAATATGGAAGAGAGAACTAACACTTCCGGCCAGCCTTTAAAAATAGAAATGGAAGATGGAAGTTTTATCACGTTGCAACCCGGCTCTGTGATTCATTATCCTTCACATTTCTTACCAGGCAAAAGAGAAATTTTTCTCGAAGGTGAAGCTTTTTTTGAGGTAAGTAAAAATGCCAGCCGCCCTTTTTTTGTATATAATAAAAACCTTGTTACTCGTGTATTGGGCACAAGTTTTAATATTAAGATGAACAAGGAAAATAAACAGGTAGAAGTTTCTGTAAGATCGGGCAGGGTAGAAGTATATGAATTTGAATCTTCAGAAAAAGCCAATGATACCAAAAAAAATCGCGGTGTAATTCTTTTGCCTAATCAAAAAGTAATTTATGACCAGGAAACACGCTTATTTGTTCCTACACTGGTTGATAATCCTTTACCCGTTATCACGGATTCAGTAAATAAAAAAACACCGGCTGAAAGTTTTGTATTCGAAGAAACACCTATTAAAAAAGTGATTGAATCTTTTGAAAAAACTTTTGAGATTGATATAGTGGTAGAGAATGAAAATATGTACAACTGTCTGTTTACCGGTGATGTAAGCCGGCAGGATCTCTATACAAGGCTGAATATTATTTGCCAGGCTATACAGGCTTCTTACGAAATAAAAGAAACAAAAATTTTAATTAAAGGGACAGGCTGTAATTAAATAATAAATAATCAATAACCAAAACCTCTTACTATGATATAGACCATTAAAATATAAAGAACCTGGGTTAATAAAAAAGCCGGCAACGTGAAGCATTGCCAGCTTTATATCAGAACCTTATGCAGGTACAATTTTGTCCGAATCATTTTACCAAACGAACAAAACCTTTTAAAATTATGAAAAAAAAGCAACTCGTTGCTACAATACTGCTAGTAATGAAAATAACAATTGTACAATTAACACTTGCCTTTATTTTCACTTTCTCCTTGTATGCTAAAGAAACATCAGGCCAGGAAATCCTCGATAAAAAAATTTCTATGTCTGTAGAAAATATGCAGCTAAGAAAAATAATCTCAAAGTTGCAAAATCAAACAGGGGTGAAATTTTTATATAGCCCAAATACTATCCGGGCTGACCGGAAAATTTCTTTATCTGTTGTAGATAAAAAACTTGGAATATTTATTAATGAAATCATCAGGCCTCTCTCAATTGATTATAAGGTAGTGGATGACCAGATATTACTGTTCCCGGCAAACAGTGATGCACAAACTGTTATGGATAGCAGTTCTGAAACTATACAGGATATTCAAGCGAATTCTTTTTTTCTTACCGATAATATTGTAACGGGTGCGGTAACCGATAACAATGGAACGCCACTAATCGGCGCAACGGTGATGGTTAAATCAAACACGAGTATAATTACTACTACTGATAATGTCGGTAAATTTAAATTGGATATAGGCACACAGGCTGCTGTGCTTGTAATTACTTATACAGGATTCAAATCACAGGAAATTAGTGTAACAGCAAATCAATCGGTTTCAATTACACTTTCAATAGCTGAAAATAGTTTGGATGCAGTAATAGTTACGGGTTATTCAAAACAATCTAAAAAAGATGTAACCGGCGCCGTATCCACTGTTTCTTCTGATGTGATTTCAAAAACTCCTGTAACAGATGTGGGCTCAGTATTGCAGGGGCGTGTGGCAGGCGTAAGCGTAGATGAACAGGGAGGCCCGGGCAATACTTCGGTTGTGCGTATCCGTGGCTTTGGGAGCAATGGCAATAATGATGTACTATATGTAATAGATGGAGTTCAAATGAGAGGTGGCAGCAATTTGATAAACCCAAATGATATTGAAACAATTACGGTATTAAAAGATCCTTCTACTACAGCATTATATGGCGCTCAGGGCGGTAATGGGGTAGTAGTGATCACTACTAAAACAGGTAAACGTGGTGCAACTCCTAAATTAGAATATAACAGCTATGCATCCTGGGAATCTCCTACAACATATCCAAAAAGCTTAAGCCCGCAACAATATGCAGATGCTTATTGGAATTATTTAAAAAATTCCAATTTACCATTAACCGACCAGTTTTATGGCAGCGGAGCCACTCCTACGTTACCCGATTTTATAATAGAAAAAAGTTCAGGCCTTCCTATTGTAGCGGCAGAAGGTAGTCCTGAAGCCAACCCCGCATTGTACAATTTATTAAATTATAGAATTCTTAAAACAAATACAAAAGGTACAGATTGGTTCCGGTCGGTAATAGGGCAAAGCTTTACCAATAACCACCAGTTAACTTTAAGTGGTGCCACAGACAGAAGTAATTACTCCCTGGGATTTGGTTATTTAAATAATAAAGGCACTTTATTAGCTACTTATTTCACCAGGTATTCCCTTAGAGTAAATACTGAATTCAGGCCAACGCAATGGTTGAAAGTAGGGGAGAATGTAGAATTTTCTTACACGCAAGGCGCCGGTACAGACAATCATAACCCACAGGGCACATTGGCTGATCTTTACCAGAGAAGTCCTTTAATACCAATATATGATATTGCAGGAAATTATTCCGGTCCTAAAGGCATTGTAGATACAAAAGCATTACATACCGGTGGCAACAATCCCGTGCTTGGCCAAACAAATGGACGTAAAAATAGTAATGGCTATAACGCAGGAATGATAGGCTCTGCATTTGTAGATATAGAGCCCATAAAAGGATTGATTTTTGAAAGTAAAGTAGGAGCACAATTTTATCCATATAGCTTCCGGTTTTTCTTAGATACTTTTCCGCAAAATGTTTTTTCCGCGCCCTACAATCAATTTTCTGAAGGAGGAGGATATAGTAGTGATTTAAGATGGACTAATAAACTTTCTTATGATTTTCGTATTGGAGCCCTGCATAGAATAAGTGCTTTCGTAGCATATGAGTCTGATAAAAATCTTACCAGATTTAGTAGTGGTACTACACCTAATTTACCTTATACAACCCAAGGGTACCTGAATTTAAGCAACGGTGTTCCTACACTTAACGGAGGGCCTTATAAT
>DASYOM010000201.1:0-3991 GCA_036007765.1 Chitinophagaceae bacterium
GCCATTGATCCTATAGTTACCTGCGGATACTTCATTCAACTGAAAATTTTCACCGGCACTTCCTTCAATATTTACAACTGCATTTGTTTCAGGAATATTTAAAACAGTATCAGATAATTTTCGTGTGCGGCTTAACGTGAAAGTTGTAGGTGAATCAATACTATTTATCATAACACCATCCACAACGAGATAATTATAATTCACTTTTAATTCCGGTGGTTCAAATTGGCGCTTACAACCTGTATGAATTATGAACCAAATAAAACAGAGAAATAAAATATAATTGTGCTTCATTTTAAAATCTAAAATTATAAGTGAGATATGGAATAATGGTTCCGAATATCGACAACTGGTATCCTTTAATAAGCCCGTTTTCCTGGACAAAATATACGGAATATGCATTCTGCCTTGCAGAAAGATTATATACTCCAAGAGACCATGAATTATGAAGGGCCTGTTTTACCCTATGATTTCCATCAAGGCTAAATGAAACATCAGACCTGAAATAATCCGGTATTCTGAATTCATTTCTGTCAGAATATAATACCCGCTGCGAGCCGTTGGAATTGAAAACAGCTATGGGTAAAGTTATTGGCCTGCCTGTACTATAAACAACATTTATTGAAAGGCTTAACCTGTGCGAGAATTTATAATTACTGATGAAGTTTACATTATGTGGCTTATCATAACTTGCAGGGTAATAATCCCCGTTGTTTATAGTTTCGCCGGCAAGTGCATCGTCCTGTTTCAGTAAGGTTCGTGAATATGTATAGCTCAGCCACCCATTTAATTTACCCGATAATTTTTTTATTAAAAATTCAACACCATACGCTTTACCTTTTGAATTGATTATGTCGGTTTCGATATGATGGTTGAGCAAAAGAGAAGCGCCGCTTTTGTAATCAATAATATTTTTAAATTCTTTATAATAAAATTCAAGAGATGTCTCAATGTTGTTTGAATTTAAATTTTTATAAAAGCCAATAGAAATTTGTTGCCCTGTCTGTGGCCTTATATTCCTATCGCTTAATTTCCAGATATCAACAGGCGATATTGAAACTGTATTTGAAAGCTGGTGTATATACTGCCTTAAAGTATTGTAACCAATCTTAATAGAAGCATCACCGGGCAATGCATATCGTAATGAAACACGGTATTCAGGGCCCTGGTATGTTTTTATAATTTTTCCTGAACCATAATAAGATGTGTCGGTTATAGTCGCAACTTCTTTGGGCGAACCACCCAGGTAATTATAAGTATCATGCGGGCCTAAATAATTAAACATTGAATACCGGATGCCTGCATTCAATGACAGGTTAGAAGTTAAGTTATGTTGATAGCCCAAATACGCAGCGCTTTCAAGGCCTTGCTCGTCCTGCAAAACATCAGGAGTTACCATTGACTGGTTGCCGTAAGGCAGAAAGCTTCCCGGGTTTAACTTATAATAAATTGCATTAAGGCCAAAGCTAAATGACTGCCTGTTATCAGGCCTGTATGTAAAATCAGCTTTAAAATTATTTTGATTTATATCGTAGGTAAGCTTATAACTATTTACCGGGTTTGAATTACTGGTAACATTGTATTGGTAATTATCAAGACCCGCTGAAATAAGCGCAAACAATTTATTATTGAAAATATGTTTCCACTTTACAATAACATTTTTATTGCCATACTTATAAGTAGTGTCCCTGTTAAACCTGAAATTATCGTTGCTTAAATATCCGGTGAGGTATAAATTATTTTTGGAATTAATGGTATGGCTTATATGAATATTTAAATCATAAAATGATGCCCTGCTATTGCTATAAGCCGAATTAGGGACTGTTTTAAGCAACCAGTTAGAATATGTAGTTCTGCCTCCGAGAATGAAAGAAGTTTTATCCTTTTTGAGAGGGCCTTCTATCGTGAACTTGCTTGTAAGCAATCCGATTCCTCCGCTGCCCGATATTTTTTTGTCGTTGCCATCCTTCGTTGACACGTCAAGCACAGATGAAAGCCGCCCCCCGTATTTTACCGGCACCACGCTTTTATAGAGTTCCACGCCTTTAACCACATCAGGATTAAAAGCAGAAAAAAATCCAAATAAATGGGAAGGATTATAAATAGTGGCATCATCAAATAAAATAAGATTTTGATCTGCAGATCCGCCGCGAACATTAAATCCTGTACTGGCTTCGCCGACAGAAGTAACGCCGGGCAATGTAAGCACTACTCTTAAAATATCAGTTTCACCAAATATTACAGGAACGTCTTTTATTTCTTTTACGGACAAACGATCTATTCCCATTTGTGTGCTCCTTACATTTGAACGCCTTTCTGATGTGACGATAACATTTTTTAAGGTTGGTATATCATCCTGCATTTCTATATTTAATTTTCCCTCGCCGTAAATTAAAAGACGGCGCCTGGTTTCTTTCATGCCAAGACTTGTAACTTCCAATATATGGTCGCCAGGCTTAACCGTGAGAGAGTAATATCCAAATTGATCAGTGACCACGCCGGTATATGTACTGTCAATATATAATGATGCGCCGGGCAATGCCTCCCCGTTTTTTATGTCTTTCACGAATCCTGTAAGAATTATGCTATTTTTTTTCACAGAAGATTTTGATCCTATCTCGAATAATTTGCTCTCTGTAAATGAAGGCCGTGTTTTTCCTTTTATTACATTCTCATCTTCTGCTACATCGGTCTCTTTAGAAATTATTTTTTTAGCAGGATCAAAAAAGTCTTCAGAAAGTGTTGTTTGAAGAATACTGTTCTTAGTAATAAACACATTGTTGAAGACATCAAAAGAAAAGTGAAAGGGAGTGCTTTTGAAAATTTGATTTAATGCATCGGCAAGAGCTTTATCAACTATCCTGGTATTGATTACAAATGAATCAAGTTCAACTTCATCATAATAGAAATGACAGCTAGTGCCCTTTTCAACCTGTTTTACAAACTCCGGGAATGTTACATTAGTAAATTCACCGGTCACATTAGTTTGTTGCCCGTTTGCAGAACAAACGGTTAATAAACACCAGAAAGCGGCAATAATAGTACGGACATTCCCACACATAATCATTTCATTAATGTTTCATAATAAGCAACAGTCTTAGATATTTCGCCCTCTGTATTATTTTTAAATCTGAATTTATTTTTTCTAATAAATGTCCTTACCAGGTCCTTTTTATCACTAAGAGCTTTCAATATTGAATTGGTATTATCCACAGGATAGAACTTATTTTTATTTCGTATAAAAATTTTATCTCTTTCAGTAAATTTTGGCGGGTCTTCCGGGTTTAAAGTCATCTCCACTTTTTTAATGCGGCTAACCAATACACTTGCTTTACCATCAAATACAATATCGTAAAAAGCATTATTTATATCTTCAGTGCCCCCTTCAATTAAATTAGTATTTTCAAACCTGTGCCCCGAAATAATAAAATATTTTATTTTTTCATTAAGCAATTTTATCCTGGTATTGTCTTCATAACGGTTGATGATCACGTCCTGTCGAACAAGGTCAAACAATAAAGGGACATCTTCGTATAACGTTCCATCATAAAATATCGTACTGTTCTCCATTTGCGGCGAAATAAAAAATTGTGTTCCTTTTATGCCGCTTTTATACGGAGGATACTCCTTTCCTGTATATAGATGAGATTTATCTCCTATCTCATTTTGATAATAAGCTTTAATATTATTATAGGCAGCAGATTCATTGGAAGAAGTTGTTTGGGCAATTGATTTATTGAAAGTAAACAGCAGACCTATCAAAACAAGAGGGTACAAGCAATGCATTTCGACAATTGTGGAATTTATTTACTAAAATACAACTATTTCCTTTACCTGACGCCTTTTATAAGGGTGCATTTCAAAATGTCGCTTTTAAGCGGCAGCCTTGAAAGGTGTCTTTGCTAATTCAATAATTTTATTCCAATCATTATTTTTCCTCACAACTCTCAGGTTAAGCATATGCTGTGCTCCCTTCCAACTCCATCTTTGT
>DASYOM010000202.1:0-17317 GCA_036007765.1 Chitinophagaceae bacterium
ATGCAAGCCTGATTCCTTTAGTCTTTTTGTAAATGATTATTGTAATCCTGATTCAGAATAATAGTATTAATTACTAATTACAATAATTTGTTTAGTAAGTTTTATTGTTGGAATTATTTTCAAAACATTTCATTGCGGGAATAATCCATTGTGATTGAATTAAAACATGATGTATGCGAATGTCAATTTTGTTGATTGTATTATTTCTAATATCCTTTAAAAGTATTTCTCAGCAGAAGGAAGTAAATGACCGGCCAAAAGTTGTTTATGGTGAAGTTGTCTCAGTAAGCGGGCCAACAGTTTTTACCGCAAACTTTGATATCAGGTTTAAGGAACAGAAAGGCTTTGGCGCTCATGCAGGGTTTGGATTACTCGGAAGTGGCGGCGCAGGTTCCATTTTTATTATACCAATCGGCGTAAATTATTTAGCTGGTAAAGCACCTCATTATTTTGAAGGTGGTTTGGGTACTACTATTCTTACAATTGCCAGCAATTCCTATGGAGGTGAAACTGCAGCGGTGTTAGTACCCTCGGCAGGTTACAGGTATCAAACTTTGGTTAATGGATTATCGTTTCGTGTTTTCATTTCTCCCTGGGTTGTATTCCCCGGAGGCATCGGCGTTATTTTCGCTGGTGGTTTAAGCTTGGGATATAAGTTTTAAAATGTGCGAAAACAAAAAATAAAATATACTATTGTACTTCATTTTTCCATGATGATATTTCCGTTTTGAAGTATTCTGATTTTTGATGCAGTAACAAATATCATCATACATGCAGCGTATAGCTCAACTTATTTGTCAAGCATTAAATTAACTTCATGAGAAAAATCACTCTTTTACCTATCATAATCCTAATCTCTCTTCAGGCTTTCGCACAGGATAAAATTTATAAAATTAAAGGGCCGGTTGTTAATGCTAAAGTAATTGAAATTGGCACAGATGAAATCAAGTACAAATTGTATGATAATCCTGACGGTCCCTTATATGTGGTGGATAAGTCTACCTTAAACAGGATTGAATATTCCAATGGTAAAATAGAAAAATTTCAGCTTAGCTTCAAAGATCCACAGAACTACGAAGGCCAGTTAAATAAAGCTATCAAAATAAATTTTCTTTCACCCTTATTGGGTTACACACAATTTTCATTTGAAAAATCTATCTCTCCTTTAAAAGGATATGAATTAGGATTGGGGATAATTGGCGCAGGCAAGAATTACCAGATTGATAATTACTATATAAATGGCCAATATCAAATATATAAAAGAAATGCTCTTGGAGTATTTGTTGATGCAAGCTATAAATTTAATAAGCTTCCAAACTTTTTCAGTAAGGGTACCCGGATGACTCATATTATGCAGGGCAGTTACGTGAAGCCTACTGCTACAATTGGCTTTTATACTGACAATGCGTTAGATTATAAAACCGGAAATGCCGTAATTGAGAAACGAAATAACGTATTTGGAGCACTTATCTTAAACTTCGGACACCAATGGGTTTTTGGAGATAAATTTCTTATAGACATATATTACGGCCTTGGTTATGCATTTGACAATGTAAAGAAAGCTGATAACAATAATTATTATTATTCAAATGAAATATATAATCATTTTGTTGTACAAAAAACTGGTCCCGGGGCTAACCTGGGTATAAGTGGTGGTTTAAAGGCAGGCCTTCTTATCAAATAATAATTACCGGTAATATTCATGGAGAGGATAAGATACGTCTTTTCTGTTTTTATTTAAAGTCTTCATCCTCGAGTTCATCATCACTAAAAGATTGAGTGCTCATATTTAGCATGCTCCCCATTAGATCTTTAAATTCAATTTTTCCTTCTACCACTTTTTTACTTATGAGAGAATAGGTCGATAAGCCATGCAACACAAATTCCATTAATAATGCATTTTCTTTAGCATTCGAATTCGGAAAATGTTTTTTTACAATACCATACAATCCATCAACTTTATAAAGCAATTGAATTTTATCCTCATCCTTTATACCAAAGAAAATATTTAAATGGTTGCCTGTATCGAACCATTTTGTAATTGCCTTGTATGGGTTTTCATCCACTAAAGTTTCTTTAGTTTTCTTCTTTTTGTAAGTTTCAGGATTAGGAAAATATTTTGCAAATTGCGTACGTATTGCTTTTTCCATTAAGTTATAAGCTACCTGGTAAGGGCCTTCCTGCTCTCCTTCATACACAAGTTCTATTTTCCCGGTGATCGAAGGTATTATCCCGGCAAGATCACTTATCCAAACCTGTGTCTCTTTCTCTTTATTCATGATGGCGCGCCTTTCGGCAGCGCTTACGGCATTCTCATAAGCTGCAATAGTAAGCCTTGCAGAAACACCACTTTTTTTATCAACATATTCACTGGCACGTGCTTCAAAAGAAACCTGCTCTATAAGGCGCTTAACGAGATCACTAATCTTAATTTTTTTCAATTGGTCTTCATGAAGGCCGGCTTCCTGTTCTGTAATAGATAAAGATGTTTCTATTGTGGTAGGATAGTGGGTAAGTATCTGGCTTTCGATCCTGTCTTTAAGTGGTGTTACAATAGCGCCACGATTCGTGTAGTCTTCTGGGTTAGCTGTAAATACAAACATGATATCAAGTGGTAGCCTTAATTTGAATCCTCTTATTTGAAGGTCACCCTCCTCCAGTATATTAAATAAGGAAACCTGGATGCGTGCCTGCAGATCGGGCAATTCATTAATTACAAAAATCCCCCGGTTGCTCCTGGGAATAATTCCATAATGGATTACGCGTTCGTCAGCATAACTCAATTTCATATTTGCAGCTTTTATAGGATCTATATCTCCTATTAGATCTGCTACACTTACATCAGGCGTGGCAAGTTTTTCTCCATATCGGGTACTACGGTGCAACCATGCGATTGGCGTTTCATCCCCTTTTTCCTTCACAAGATCTTTGGCATATTTGCTCAGGGGATTGAATGGATCATCGTTCACTTCGCTACCATCAATTACTGGAATATATTCATCAAGCAATTCAGTCATCTGCCTTGCCATACGTGTTTTTGCCTGCCCACGTAGGCCCAGGAACAAAATATTATGCCGCGATAATAATGCTCTTTCAGTATCAGGAATTACAGAATCTTCGTAGCCAATAATGCCCGGAAATGTGATTTCCTTTTTGCTGATTTTTTTTATAAGATTTTCTCTAATCTCTTCTTTAATTGATCTTGGTTTGTAACTGCTTTCTCGTAATTCGCCTAAGGTTTTTATTTTTTGTATATCCATTTTTTGTGTGTGTTCTGTATTTAAGTCTTCTAAAAAATTATGATTTAAGTGAAAAATTTCCCCTTTTATAAAGAGAAGAGGTGAAGCTTAGCCCCGATGCTGCATTAGGGCATTTGATATTTTTTATTTTAATGGGAAATAATAAATTTTAATAATCCTGCTACCCAACTTGTTTTGCATTAATACACCGTCTTCCTCTTTCCGCTTTCAAAATCCTTAAAGATAAATGCTCCAAGCCTGTCTAGAGATGCAAAGAAGGCTTTACCATTATTAGTCTCAGTAAATTCTGTTACAAATCTTTGCAGGTAAGGATCGCTTGCTATCATAAATGTGGTGATAGGAATTTTCAATTTCTTACATTGTGCTGCAAGGTTGAGGCAACGGCTTAAAATTTTCCTGTCTACTCCAAAACTATTTTTATAATAGCGCCTTCCTATTTTAAGACAAGTAGGCTTTCCATCTGTTATCATAAAAATCTGCTTGTTGGGATTTTTTCTTCTTCTTAAAATATCCATAGCCAGCTCCAGCCCCGCAACAGTATTTGTATGATATGGCCCCACCTGCAAATAAGGGAGGTCTTTTATTTCAACAGTCCATGCATCATTACCAAAAACAACGATATCAAGTGTGTCCTTAGGATATTTTGTCACAATTAGCTCGCTGAGAGCCATAGCAACTTTCTTAGCGGGGGTTATCCTGTCTTCCCCATAAAGAATCATGCTATGCGAAATATCAATCATAAGCACTGTAGATGTTTGTGATTTGAAATCGGTCTCGCGAATCTGAAGATCATCCTCATGCATACTAAAACTATCAATGCCATGATTGATCTGTGCATTGCGGATTGATTCGGTAAAATCTATCTGCTCCAATGTGTCGCCAAATTGAAATGGCCTTGTCTCAGGGTTGATCTCATCCCCTCCGCCAGGTTTAAAAGTATTGTGATTGCCCTGCTTTGTTTTTTTAAGCTTCCCGAAAATTTCTTCAAGGCTGCGCTTTCTTATTCCCTGCTCTGTTTTAGGAGTAATCTTTATTTCACCATTTTGTTTGTTCTCATCAATGTATCCCTTGCTCTTCAGGTCTTCAATAAAATCGCCGGTTCCATATTCATCATCTGTAAGATTATATTCTTTATCAAGCTCAGTAAGCCAACTCAGTGCTTCGCCCACATCACCGCTCGTATAGGTAAGTAATTGCATGAAAATATCTAACAGCTTTTCGAAAGAAGATTTTTTATTTTCATTTGGATCGAATTTTGAAAAATTATGTCCAAGCATTTTTTAATTGATAATTGATAATTGGTAATTCTCTCCGCAAATTACTAAACAAACTTACTTTTAGAATAGTTCGATTGTTAAATAAAAAAACGCGCTTCAATTATGAAACGGGATAAATATAATTCTAAAAATTCCTATTGAATTTTATCAGGCACCTGTTTATCCCTTAGCGGTTTAGGCATGTCATTAATTATAGGATTTCCCGTTTCAGGGTTCACCGTCGAAGGAACAGGATTTTTAAAATATTGTTCCATTTGCTGAAGTTGTTGTAGCAACTGAGTTACAATTTGATTTTCGTAAGTAAGGGCGCTTTGTTTATTTTCATCAAGGCTATTGAAATAAGTGACTTGTTGTTCAAGGTCTTTTCTTAAGGCATCGGATACTTTTTTAGCCAATACTGTATCTCCGGCTTTATATGCCGCAAGTAAAAATTGACCTGAGATCTGGTCTTGTTGCTGGCGGCGCGAAACGAGACCGTACGGAAAGTTTTCCTGGAGCATCATTTTATCGCATTTTTCAAGCATTCGCTTTGCATCATCCTTTCTTTCGTGGTCTGCTAGGTTATTTGCAGCCTGGGCATATTGCATCCTGATAGTATTTAAATGTCTCCTGTTTTCTTCATCATAATAAACACCCCTCTTATCAGCATTTCCAAAAACAAACTTATTCATCATAACATTATAAGCCCAGTCACGGTTTACTTCACCATTATGTACAGGCACGAACCTGTAAGTAAGCCCATCTGTTCTTAAATAAGGTTGAAAGCCCAGTTCGTCATAAGGGGAAGTGAAATAAATAGGGCGTTTCCATTTATTGGCAGCAATGATATTAAGAATAGCTGTTTCATTTTTACCCAAGGCACTTTTAGGAATATCAAAAGCAATCTCGCTGAGCACGCTATCGTTTGCATTGACGGTACCGTTTTGCTTTACGAGGTTTATATCCACGGGAATTTTTACTTTTTTGGTAGGAAAAATATTAAGATAATCATCACCGTTTTGAGCCATACGGGTTGGGTCATCGCTGCCTGAATACTCTTTCAACATAGTATAAAGATCCATGGGTTGCGACTGGTCTACTTTGGCGCCGGGAGCATCCGGGTAATAATAAATTGCATCTCTTTTACTGCCCATTATTTGTTCAGGGGTCCATAGAACATCAATCGGGTCACTCTGGTTTACTTTGTAACGCAATTGATTAATGTACCAGTCAGTCCCCAACAGGCTGGAATTTATTACTCTTATATCCCTTCTTACGCCCTCCATTTCCTGGGCATACCAAAGGGGGTACGTATCATTATCACCAAAAGTTATAAGAATAGCATTAGGGGCACAGCTTTGCAGGTAATCAATGGCAAGGTCTCTTGCCAATACTTTATGGCTGCGGTCATGATCGTTCCATTCCTGGCTTGCCATTAATACGGGCACAGCGAGAAGGCACAATCCTGCGGATGCATAACTTGCCATGTTATTTTTAATAAATTTTTCAAAGAGTTCCTTCACATATAACACTCCAATCCCGATCCATATTGCAAATGCATAAAAAGATCCTACATATGCATAGTCCCTTTCACGAGGCTGGTTGCCCGCCTGATTCAGGTAAATACTTATCGCGAAACCTGTGAAGAAAAATAGAAGCCCGGTTACAAGCGTATCTCTTTTATCTTTTTTATATTGGTAAACAAGCCCTAGAATTCCAAGTATGAGCGGAAGGCAAAACAGTTTGTTATTGGCTTTATTATGTTTAATAGTATCGGGCATTTTGCTTTGATCACCCAATCTTGCATTGTCCCAAAAAGAAATACCGGTAAGCCAGTTGCCATCACGCACATTGCCCATATCAATACCTTGTATATCATTTTGCTTTCCTGCGAAATTCCACATGAAATATCTCCAATACATCCAATTGAACTGGTAGCTTACAAAGAAGCTGATGTTATCACCCATCGTAGGCTTATCATAGTAGGCACCTGTTTTTTGATCTTTGCCGATTCCGGCAAAGCTTGCATAATAATCTGCATGGCCCTGGTCATTGCTATTATCCCACATTCGCGGGAAGAGGTGCTTATCTTCCGGTGCATATTCTGTTACGTATTTCTTTCCTTTTTTCTCATACCTGTCTTTTCCTTTTACATATACATCTACCGGGTCCTGAGATGTGACTTGCGCTGTAAAATCCTGGCCATACAATACAGGCCAATCTCCGTATTGCTCACGGCTTAGGTAACCCACAAGGCTCACAGGGTTATCAACGTTAAACATATCAACTGCGGGGTCTGCATTAGAGCGGATAAGAGTGGTATAATACGTTGAAAAACCAATAAGCACGAATGCGAAGCTCCACATAGCCAGCTTTAAAAAATTCCAGTTCTTCTTCCTGGCAAGCCTGAGCATGTACCAGATAATCACAGCCATTAGCACAAAAAAGAAAATAAAGCCAGTAAAGAATGGGAGTCCTATATCATTTTTAAAAAAAATATCAAATTGGCCTGCCAGTTTAATTGTCCACTGAATCATTGGAACCTGTACTATACCAGTAATCAAACAACCGATTATAAATGCCCAAAAAGTTCCCCAATTGGTTACGTTATACCTTTTAAAATAATAAACCATTACAATAGCCGGAATGGTTAGTATGTTCAATAAATGCACACCCACAGCAAGGCCTATCAGGTAAAATATTAATATCAGCCACCTGTCTGCGCGGGTAAAATGTCCTTTAATGCCATTTAATTGTTCAGCAGTTACATCCTGTTCCCATTTGAGAACCGCCCAAAAAACTATCGCAGTAAAAAATGAAGAGCTGGCATAAACTTCAGATTCTACTGCGCTATACCAAAATGAATCGCTGAATGTATAAGCCAATGCCCCAACAACACCTGCGGCCATGATCATGAAAACCTGGTTTGTTGAAAGCATTTTAGCATCTCCGACATTTTCCTTTTCAACAATTTTTCGCGCAAAGTGAGTAATACTCCAGAATAAAAATAAAATAGTGAAACCGCTCATAAGAGCGCTCATACTATTTAAACCAAGAATTGCATTATCGGGGTTAGAAAAAGGGATCATGAAAATCCTGCCCAATAGTATGAATAACGGAGCTCCGGGCGGATGTGGAATTTGAAGTTTATAAGCGCTGGAAGCAAATTCACCGCAGTCCCAAAAACTACCGCTTGCTTCCATTGTTAATAAATATACCATACAGGCTATAAAGCAGATAGCCCAGCCTGTAATATTATTGATGCGTTTAAAGCTCATAGTTCCGTTTTAATAAAGAGGGGCAAATATAAAACTATGAACGCTACATTTCATAAGGGTATATTTTTTTTGTACAAAGGAATGTTAATATTGTGTGAACGATGCGAGATGCGAGATGAAGAAGTAAGCAGGCGTTGTATAAGAATGTATTACTTATTCATTCTTTAAAAGATTCTCTAAAGCTTTTCCCAGAATTTAAATCAACTATTAATTTTTGCAGTTTTTTCTTTGAATACCAATGTTTCACTACATGTTTCGCTTCTATATAATTCAACATAATTTGTTCTCTTGAGCCATCATTAAATTGATTATCCTTTTTAAAATTTTTAACGCCCGGTAAATTTCTATAGTTATCTGATCTCACCTTCAGAGTATCCTCTGAATAATAATCCCGGTAATCATTCTGCATTGCTAATCCTTCATCAAACCATTTCGGAATTTTAAATGACCAGTTGTAGAAACCGATTCTTTCGTAAAACTCAGCATGGGTCATTTCATGCGCAATAATATCCAAATTAACGCCCTCATTACTTATTACAATATAGGAGCCCAATTTTAAATGCGTGACTGCAGGTACTAAATATGGGCTTCCATATTTTTTAAAGTCTTTTAAATTGTCGCAGTAAATAAATTTTGCATTGCATTTTTTCTGACTCCAAAATTCTTCCACACGATAAGAAGCGATTTCGATAAGAGACTTTAATGTATCGATCTTATTTTGTTGAGTATTAGGATTAAAATATAAACTGCCGTCTTTTTTAAAATCTGTGTAGTCAATTAAAATACATCTTGACTCCTGGGGGAAAATAATAAAATGGGCAAATGCGGCTATTGGAATGATAATAAGAAAAACCAAAGAAATTCTAAGAAATATTTTTTTAAAATTTTTCAAGCCGGTGATAATTGAGTACACTAATTTACACAATAAGAGCTAATAGGTTCACGGTTATTCATTTTACTTTTGCGCCTCATGAAAAAAGCGTTTCTCCAACTCCACATAGCTGTGCTCTTAGCTGGATTTACAGCCATTCTTGGGAAGCTTATTGAATTAAATGAAGGAATGCTCGTATTGTATAGAATGTTATTAAGCACTGCTTTGCTTGCTTTAATTTTGTTGTACAAAAAAGAATTCTTAAGGAGTTCTCTTATAGATATTCTTAAGATTTTCGGAGTAGGAGCTTTAGTGGCTATGCATTGGGTCACTTTTTATGGAAGCATAAAATATTCAAATGTATCCGTATCAGTAACCTGCCTTTCTGCGATAGGCTTCTTTACGTCCTTTTTTGAACCACTAATTAAAAGAAGAAAAATTGATGTTGTTGAAGTCGCACTTGGGCTATTTGCCATAGCAGGCATCTATCTCATATTTAATTTTTACCCGGAATATAAAACGGGAATAATCTTTGGAATTATTTCTGCAATGCTTGCAAGCCTCTTCCCTATCTATAATAAAAATTTTCTGGAAAAATTTTCACCTAAAATGGTAACCTTTTATGAAATGTCCGGTGGCTTTATTTCTTTATGTATTATCGTTCCAATTTATTTGAAATTTTTCCCTGCCGAATATTTTATTCCAACGTTTTCAGACTGGATGTGGCTTTTAATATTGTCTGTGTTTTGTACAGTTCTCAGTTTTATATTGCAATTGAATGCACTTAAACTGATTTCAGCATTTACAGCCAACCTTACTTATAACCTGGAACCGGTATATTCAATCGTATTGGCGTTCATAATCTTCAGTGAGAATAAGTTTCTTGGAAGAGGTTTCTACTTTGGCTTCGCCCTTATATTATTGGCCATTACACTTCAAATGATTCGTGAGTGGAAACACAGGAAAATTAAAAAAGAATCGGCGTAATAGAATTAACTGAGAAAAACAATCTTACTGGATAACTTTGCAAACGATCTAAACATTGCGCTTACACCACAATACTTGTCCTGTGAGAGATCCACAGCCTTTTTTACATTAAGCTCATTTTTGGTGTCAACTTTTATACTGTAGATTATGGTTACATCATCGTAAATTTTTGGATGTTCTTCAGTAATGTGTGCTTCCACATTTATAGTTAGATCAGAAAAACTTACTTTCATTTTATTCAGGATACTCACCACATCTACGCCGGTACAACCTGCAAGAGATACAAGCATTAAAATTTTGGGGCTGGTTCCAAGGTCATTACCGCCACCCACTTTATCAAGGTCAATTGTTACTGCATGCCCATTTATTAAAGTAGAAAAAGCCATTCCACCCTTGTACGCAGAAGTTATATTATTGCTTCCCATAAAATTTATTGATTTTCTGTAAAGGCGTTCGGCGAAATCAAAGATGTGAATTTACAGCATCTGAAATTTGTTTTGCATTCATAGCTCCTGATTGCCTCCATAGTACTTTGCCATTCTTAAAAAGTATTAAGGTAGGTACGCCCTGAATATTATATTGTAATGCCGTTGGTTGATTTTTATCAATATCTATTTTTAATACCCTTACTGCTTCTTTGTTGTTCTGTGCAAATCTTTTCAATTCAGGAGCCATCATTTTACATGGCCCACACCACTCCGCATGAAAATCAACTAATACCGGCTTATCATCATTTATTATTTTACCGAATGTTTCCATAATTTCATTTTAGGAATAACTTACATAAAGCATGCCTGTGCTGATTATTACAAAAAATTCATGCATAATGTCAGGATCATAATAGAAAACTGAAAAATAGTCCGTTAATTATTTTCCAGGTTATATTTTCTTTATTACCTTTGCCCTCCGAAAAAAAAGATCATTATGGCCAGAGTATGTCAGGTTACGGGAAAGAGACCGATTACAGGAAACACTGTTTCACATTCAAATATAAAAACACGCAGGCGGTTTTTGCCCAACCTGCAAAAGAAAAGATATTTTCTGGCTGAGGAAGATAAATGGATAACCTTAAAATTATCTACTGAAGCAATCCGTACTATAAATAAGAATGGGCTTCTTTATGTTGTGAAAGAGATGAGAGCGCAAGGGGCAAAGATATAAATGTGCTGATTAGCCAATTCGATAATTAGCCAATTGCACATTATCGGTTAGTAAGATTATCACATTAGCTAATTAGCATATTATCACATTAGCTAATTAAAGTATTCACATTATTAAATTAATAAAATGGCAAAAAGAGGAAACAGTGTACAGGTAATATTGGAATGTACAGAGCATAAAACTTCAGGTATGGCTGGAACCAGCCGCTATATTACCAAAAAGAATAAAAAAAATACCCCTGAGAGATTAGAGTTAAAAAAGTTTAACCCGATACTTAAAAAGGTAACAGTTCACAAAGAAATAAAGTAATTAGCTGATTAGCCAATTCGATAATTAGCCAATTGGCAGATTATCACATTAGCTCATTATCACATTAGCTCATTAGCATATTCGCACATTATCAAATTAAATTACCATGGCAAAAGCAGCAAAAACGGCGATTAAAACCAAAGATCAAAAATCTGTGGCTGAAGCAAAGAACTGGACTAAAGTAGTCCGTACTGTTCGAAGCCCTAAATCTGGTTCTTATACCTTTAAAGAATCTATTATTCACAAGGACAAGATCAAAGATTTATTGGCAAGTTAAATGTGACCTTAAATTTTTATAAAGGCTATCCGGCAGAAGTTGCGGATAGCTTTATTTATTTTTACCCTTTACTAAATTTTAGAAATGGGAATTTTTGATAAAATTTTCGGCAAAAAAGAACAAAAGGAAAGTCTTGATAAAGGGCTTGAAAAAACCAAGCAGGGTTTTCTTGATAAGATTACTAAAGCAATTGCAGGCAAGAGCACAGTGGACGAAGAAGTACTGGATAATCTTGAAAATGCTTTGGTAAGCGCCGATGTGGGTGTAGATACAACTATAAAAATTATTGATGGGATCGAGAAAAGAATCGCTAAAGATAAATACATAAATACAGAAGAACTCAACCGCATTCTTAAAGAAGAAATCCAGTCCGTTCTTATAGACTCGCCGGGAGATAGTTCTTACAAAAGTTATGAATTGCCAGCTCACAAGCCTCATGTGATTTTAGTTGTAGGTGTAAATGGCGCTGGCAAAACAACTACGATAGGAAAGCTTGCACATAATTTTTCTTTAGCAGGCAAGTCTGTTTTGTTAGGCGCTGCAGATACTTTCAGGGCAGCCGCAGTAGATCAGTTGAATATCTGGAGCCAGCGGGCTAACGTACCTATTGTAAAACATGCCATGGGTGCTGACCCGAGTGCAGTTGCTTTCGATACAGTGCAAAGTGGCATTGCAAAAAATGCTGACGTGATAATTATTGATACAGCTGGAAGGTTACATAATAAAATTCACCTTATGGATGAGCTGAGTAAAATAAAGCGATCTATAAGTAAAGTTTTGCCAGATGCCCCACACGAAGTATTATTGGTTCTGGATGGAAGCACAGGCCAGAACGCTCTTGAACAGGCCAAGCATTTTACCGCCGCAACAGAAGTTACAGGATTGGCTATAACAAAATTGGATGGCACCGCAAAAGGAGGCGTGGTACTTGCAGTTGCGGACCAATTTAAAATACCAGTAAAATTTCTTGGTGTTGGCG
This sequence comes from Chitinophagaceae bacterium, assembly GCA_036007765.1. Taxonomy (GTDB): domain Bacteria; phylum Bacteroidota; class Bacteroidia; order Chitinophagales; family Chitinophagaceae; genus Ginsengibacter. The sequence goes on from DASYOM010000202.1 coordinate 12,379, forward strand.
AAAAAGCAACCGACCTTCTTGTATTTGATAAAAAAGAATTTGTGGATAGTTTGTTTGAAGGAAGTGAAATGAATATTTAAACGGAAAATGGAAAATTGCTCATAGCTGGTAGCTCAAAACTAAAAGCTAACACATGAAGACCAAACTAAAAAAAGATAAAGTAAACATCATCACCTTAGGCTGCAGCAAAAATTTGGTTGATAGCGAGGTGTTGAGTGGTCAGTTGGCAGCAGCGGAGGTGAATGTATTGCATGAAAGTAAGAAGAGCGATCATAACATTGTTGTTGTAAATACCTGCGGATTTATTGATAAGGCAAAAGAAGAAAGTATTAATACAATACTTAAACAGGTAGAATTGAAAAGGCGGGGAAAGCTTGATAAGGTATATGTTACAGGTTGCCTCAGTGAACGGTACAAGCAAAATCTAGAAGATGAGATCCCCGAAGTGGATGCATTTTTCGGAACAATGGAATTACCTTCTCTCCTCAAAAAATTTGATGTTGATTATAAAGCAGAATTGCTTGGTGATAGATTACTGGGCACACCTAACCATTATGCTTACCTGAAAATAAGTGAAGGCTGCAATCGCACTTGCTCATTTTGCGCCATTCCTTTAATGAGGGGAAAACATATAAGCCGTACCATAGAATCTCTTGTTGATGAAGCAAAGAAATTAGTAGCAAGAGGCGTAAAAGAAATTATGCTGATAGCACAGGAACTCACCTACTACGGACTGGATATTTACAAAAAAAGAGAGCTGCCGCGTTTATTACATGCACTGGCTGATATTGAGGGCTTACAATGGATAAGGCTTCATTATGCTTATCCTTCCAAATTTCCTATGGAAATAATTGATGCCATGAAGGAGCGTGAAAATATTTGCAATTATCTTGATATGCCCTTACAGCATGCCAGCAACAGCATGCTTAAAGCAATGAAGCGGCAAATAACAAGAGAAGAAATGGAAGATACCATTGCTGAAATAAAATATAAAATCCCTGGCATCTGTCTCAGGACAACTCTTATCGCCGGGTTCCCGGGGGAAACGCGGGATGACATTGAAGAACTTAAAGCCTTTCTGAAAAAAATTGAATTTGATCGCGTAGGAATTTTTACATATTCACATGAAGAAAATACAACTGCCCATAATCTTGCTGATGATATAAGCGAAGAGCTCAAAGAAGAAAGAGCGCAGGAAGTCATGGAAGTTCAGCAGGAAATTTCCTATCGGAAGAATGCTGATAAAATTGGTCAAACATTTAAAGTGATCATTGATAAAAAGGAAGCAGGAAAATATCTTGGCCGCACTGAGTTTGACAGCGTGGAAGTGGATAACGAAGTAATCGTCAATTCGACAAAAAAATTACATCCGGGTGATTTTGTAAATGTAAGAATTACCAATGCATTTGACTATGATCTTGAGGGAGAAGTGTTAAGCTGATTAAGCCTTTTGTTCATCATTAATATAGGAAATTAAATGTTGCTCCCTCTCCTTTGGAGAAGGGTTGGGATGAGATTTTTCAAAAAATCATGTTGCAGGAAAATAAAAATATAGTTACAGTACAGGCACCAGAAATGCAGGATCGCTTTACCGGCATTTTAATCCGGGAAGGATTTACAAAAGATAAAGCTTTAAAATGTGCTTCTGTTTTTACTGATAATAGTTTGGATGGTGTATATACTCACGGTGTAAACCGTTTTCCAAGATTCGTTCAATATATACAAGATGGTTTTGTAAAAGTAAACGAAACTCCATTTTTGCAAAATAAATTTGGCGGCATAGAACAATGGAACGGTAACCTTGGTCCCGGGATATTAAACGCAATCCATGCTACAGAAACAGTTATGGGCCTTGCAAAACAAAATGGTATTGGTTGCGTTGCATTGAGTAATACAAACCATTGGATGCGCGGTGGAACATATGGGTGGCACGCTGCTAAGGCAGGTTATGTCTTTATTGGATGGACGAATACTATTGCTAACATGCCTGCATGGGGAGCAACTGATGCAAGGCTCGGCAACAATCCACTGGTAATGGCGCTTCCGTATAATGATGAAGCAATAGTGCTGGATATGGCCATGTCGCAGTATTCTTTTGGAGCTATGGAGAAGTCGGCCATGAACAATGAAAGACTTTCAGTAAATGGAGGCTTTGATAAAGAGGGATCTTTAACCAATGACCCATCCGCAATATTGGAATCACTAAGGCCGTTGCCGGTTGGATATTGGAAAGGGGCAGGCCTTTCATTATTACTGGATCTTCTGGCAGCTATTCTATCGGGAGGTTTTGCAACATTTGAAATAAGTAAGAAAGAAGTTGAATATGGATTATCGCAGATTTTTATTGCAATCGACATTTCAAAGTTGGGTAATTATTATGCTATCTCAAAAGTTATAGAAGGAATATTAACCGATTACCACCAGTCAGTTCCAATTGACGAATCAAAAAAAATAATGTATCCTGGCGAAAGAGCCTTACAAACAAGAAAGAATAATTTAGCTAATGGCATACCTGTTTTAAAAAAGGTGTGGGATGAAATTACAGGGTTGTGAGTGAGGCTTTTTTATTTTAACCGGTCAATAATTAGATTCATTTTTCTTTCCCAAACTCATCGGCTATCTTATTCAACTCTTCAGGAGAAAGAGTTTTATCTCCTTCATCAACTACCATCCTAAACCGAAAGGTCACAGACTCGCCTTTTTTTAAGTGAAGATTTTTAAATGACTTTCCATTTGTAAATATTTTTTCTCCCAGCGGGTTTGCAGCAAACAGTCCATAGCCCCTCGCATGCCAGAAGGTAGGATAGTTAGGGTTTTTAGGGTGATCAATAATTGTAACACTTATAGAATCATTTCCCATTTTACCGAACACCTTGCACCACCTGCCCCTTGTGCTCCATGCATCATCGCCGGTTTTCCCTTCACTGGTTATGTAATTGCCGTTAGGTATTTTATCAGTTCCGCCTTTTACAATAGTTATGTTGCCCTTATCGTCTTTAAATTCCTGGTCTTTATTTGTTGGTATTTCTAATGCGTGAGCAAGCCTGATTCCATACATTCCGTCTTTTGCATCTGTAAACAAAACATTTGTATCAGCTTTTAAAACTGTTACCCTGTCTATGATTCGTTGATGTTCGGTACCACTAAATTCTAAACGTGTATTTTCTTCAAGCAATACTTTTTTTTGTTGATTAGTCCAGTTGGCATGATATGCGATCACCCCGCTTTCTTTCCCGGAAATTTCATTCACTTTATCGGTTCTTATCCACCCGTATGAATGTTTTTTTTCCGCCGGTATCGCATATGAGTTATTCCAGAAGTCTAGCCCGTTCACATTTTCAAAAGTAAACCATATGCCGACGTGATGCGGATGATCTGGAGGGTCACCAGGTTGATTATTCAGTGGAAAACCTCTTGTAACAACTGTTCCGTTTGCAGAATGCACAGGATACAATACAGGTTTTTCCAAATTATCAGGGTATAAAAAACTGGTGAACGGTTTAGTTCCAATAATTACATCAATCTTATTTTCTTTTGAAGATTTTATAACCTGGACCATTTCTTTTTTTTGAGCGAATAATGAAACAGCCATAGCTATTATCAAAATGCTGGTTGCAAAAGTTTTTAACATGAATTTCATAAAAAGTTTTTATAGCTCACAAATAACTGACTGCCTTTTCAACATTCAGGAAAGCATGTTCAAAGTTAATAATTTGATTTGCCAATGCGGTAATAGATTAATTGTAAAATCCTATATTTATTTACAATTTAATCCTTCAATAATATGAGATACATTAATATTTTTAAAAATTACAGGCATGTTATTCTAATTTTTTTCTGCTATTCTTCTTTTATCAGCCCACAGTATCGGCACAGCAAAAAGTTGAGAAAGTAAATGGGTACGGCAAAGCATCATACGATGCTGCACAGACTGGAAAATTTATGAAGACCTGGTTTTACTTGGACCGGTTCCGGTAAGTACAGATTCAATTAATCCAGGTGATGCACTGCAGAAGGTTTTTAAAGAGGAGAGTCTTTCCTCAGTAAATATAATTGCAGGTAAACCCATTCAATCTGTAAAAATCAAAGACAAAGATTTAAAATGGGAACAGTTTTCTTCAGCAGATGATATTGTTGATCTCGATACATTTTATAAAGGGAAAGACTTTGCATATGCCTATGCATTGGCAGAAATAAAAGCACCTAAAGCAGAAGATGTTTTTCTTGGAGTAGGAAGTGATGATGGAATAAGAGTGTGGCTCAATGGCAAGCTTGTGCATGACAACTGGATACCGAGAGGTGTAGTTAAAGATAATGACTTCGTGCCTTTAAAGCTCGTAAAAGGAACCAACCAGGTTTTGCTAAAGGTACAGGACATTCAAGGTGGCTGGGGGTTTATTACAAGGCTTCTTGATAAAGCCGCATTAACTGAGCAACTTAATAATACTGCATCAGGTGGGAATTTTGATAAGATTAAGCTTTTTATTGATGGCGGTGCAGATGTAAATGCCACGAACGAAAATGGAGTTACCCCGATGATTGCTGCGAAAATAAGCGGCAGAGACGATGTAGCTCAAATGTTACTGAAGGCTGGCGCTAAAGATAAAGCTGTTCCATCTTCAGAAGCTTTAGTTGATAATTTTTATAGTTCATTGAAAGGGAAAGAGGCGGCTGGTATTGCAATGCTGGTGGCAAGAGATGGAAAGGTTTTATACAGAAAAGGCTTCGGTTATGCTGACATAAAAAATAAAATTCCTGTTACTCCTGACACAAAATTCAGGATAGGCTCTGTTACCAAGCAGTTTACTGCTTCCGCAATTTTAAAATTGCAGGAAAATAATTTGTTGAGTGTAAATGATAAACTTTCAAAATTTATTCCGGATTTTCCAAGAGGTGATGAGGTTACCATTCACCAGCTATTGACCCACACTTCAGGCAT
>DASYOM010000203.1:0-19324 GCA_036007765.1 Chitinophagaceae bacterium
GCCAGGTTTTCTGAATCAGGTATCTTGTCTCTCCAGTTTTTAGTTAATTGCCCTATTAAAATTCCTGATGGCGTAGTTAGGAAAACACAGGCTGTGAGTAAGAGCCAGAAATGTGAATCGCTGTTGAGCCTGAGCCATGCGTGTTGCACATTTTCCCATTGTATAAAAGTAAAATACCAGCAGGCTGTTATTACTATTATATGAAATAGCTGGTCAATTAAAAAATAGGCGCTATTCTGTTTTTGATAAGATTTCCATCCATCAATAAGAGTGTGTGTAATAAAAATTACCAAGCCCACTATCCAGTACTTCCATCCAATTAATATCCATGCGGCCAATGCCGTAACAAATCCATGGAGGTATAATTTCCCCGAGGCGAAATGTTTTTCATTTCGGCTTACTATCCAACTCCAGGGTTGCAATATAAAATCTGTTATAAGATGCGCTAATAATAATTTTATTAGCCATATTGATGCAATGAACATTCGTAATAATTAATTAGCTAATAATTTTATTGTTAGCGGGTTTTAACCAATTTATTTTCTTATACTTTACCCAATGGCTTTGACTAACAATTCGTATTGATTTAAAATTTTTTCAAGTTCAGGCCATCGCCCTGAACTTGCGTGTTGGCTAATTGTACTTTTTGATTTTTTTAATCTCTTTACGACATCCTGCTGCAATCCGCCTTTCAGTAATTCAAAAATTACTTTTGCCTGCTTAGATGTCATTTTACTATAAATGGAGTTTATATAATCCGCGATTATTTGAAAACTAAGATTGGTCATTGTGTTCGCGGTTGAGATCATAAGCCTGGAATTCATTTTTTCTAATTCATCAAATGCCCTCCCCGATATAATAAATGCTTCACCTTTTGCGGAGCCAAGTGTCTTAATGCGGTCTTCCACTTCTCCCAATCCTATGCTCACTTTTACATCTGCCTTATTATTTTCTGTAATGCCTATGGCTGCTGCCCTGCAAAGTAATGCTATACGCAGGGAATTACCCGCCTCTTTTATAAGTACCTGGAAACTATCCCCCCGGTAAAATTCATATTTATATGGCTTAAGTACCTGCTGTAATAATTTCATCAGAGCTTTTTCTTTTACTAAAGAAAGCTTCGTTGAATTTACAATGTCCCCGGTGAGAACTGCCTGCATAAATTTTAATTTGTAAATATGCGGATTATAGGCTTATTCGTTCAAATATACGAACTCAGATCAATTCGTACCAATACACGAATTTTAATCTTATTCGTATAAATATACGAATTTTATTAAAGTTCGTATTAATATACGGAATATAAACTATCTTAAATTAATACTTAACCGGCAGGGCCAAAGGCTCTGAAGGATCACAAAATATTCATTGTGTTACTTTCTGAATTAATTACCACATGGCCAAAAAATAATCTGGTAATAAAAAACTTTCTAAATAATTTCAAATAAGAGTAGTATTTTAAACTTTCATTAAAATAACAATTATGGATCAGCCAGCTACGATAATTAAAGATACCAGTGCAAATCCTGCCCCGCTTGGGTTACTTGCATTTGGTCTCACTACCGTTTTACTCAATCTTCATAATGCAGGAATTTTTGAAATGAATTCAATGATACTTGCAATGGGAATTTTTTATGGGGGAATAGCACAAATTGTTGCAGGTATAATGGAAGTAAAAAAGAATAATACTTTCGGGTTTACTGCATTTGTTTCTTATGGCTTTTTCTGGCTTACATTGGTCGGCCTTATTGTGATGCCAAAATTAGGATGGGCCAGTGCTGCATCAGAAAATGCTATGATCGCATATCTTATAATGTGGGGAATTTTTACAGGCCTGCTTTTTTTTGGGACGCTTCGTATCAGTAAAGCATTACAATTCGTGTTTGCGACTCTAACGGTTTTATTTTTTTTATTAGCGCTTGGCGATGCAACTGGAAATGCAACCTTAAAAACTTTTACCGGTTACGAAGGTATTGTATGCGGCGGATCTGCTATTTATACCGGCACCGGAACTTTGCTAAATGAAATGTATGGCAGGCAGGTTTTGCCATTGGGATTAATAATCAAAAAAGTATAAATTGCTCCAGTCATAAATTGATTTCAACTACTCAAAAAAAATCTTAAGAAATACTCTTGTGATTTCTATGTTAATAAATTTTAACTCATAAATAATGTTTAAAAATCAGAGTTAAGTGTACATTTAGTTTATGGAAAATGAATATCAAACATTGCAAACGATTTTTCACATAGTTAAATATGATACTCATCCTGAAACTTATTTATGCAGCCCCAGGGAAATAATACTCAGGCAATCCCAGGATTGGGATACCATTCAACAGCATTTGCAATTACTGGTAAACCAGGAACTGGTTGTCGTTAAACAACTTGATAAAGTCGCGGTTTGCATTACACATAAGGGCATTGAAAAAGCAAAATCTTTGGTTCAGTCTCACCGTCCGATATTTAGTTTTTCCATCAACCTTGTTTCTTAAAAGAAACGAAATCATTAGCCTCATAAATCCTGAAGCTTTTTTTAAACCTCCATAGATATATACATAGAACCTATGAATATCTTATGCGCAAACTTGCAATATCGAATTACATTGGTATTTTTAAGTTCATAACTATCTCCGTTTTTCCTGGAAAATAAAAAACTTTATCAACAAATATTTTTAGAAAATTACTAAAGTCAAATAATTTTTCTGAATATAAAGTACGCCTGTAAAAACTCCTCTTACATTTTCATCTTATAAAAAAATATTTCTCAACTTAAAATAAACATTATGTCAGTTTGGGGTCCTTTACAAGAGCGTTACGAAACTCCTCGAAAGCGAAAAATATTAGCTCTCGATGGAGGTGGTATTCGTGGAGTTTTAACTTTGGAGATTTTAGCGGAGATGGAAAAACAATTAAAGCAAAAATTGAACAAAGGTGAGGATTTTGTGCTTGGTGATTATTTTGATTATATAGGTGGAACCAGCACCGGGGCTATTATTGCTGCAGGATTATCAATAGGAATGTCTGTAACGCAATTGCTTGATTTTTATATAAAAAAAGGCAAGGACATGTTTGATAAGAATTTTATTTTAAAGAGATGGAAAGCATTATATGAATCCGGCCCATTGCTTGAAATGTTGAAAGAAACATTTGGAGAAGATACTGACCTGATGGTAAGAAAAGGTAAATACAAATCCCTTTTACTGGTGGTAACCATGAACCGGAGCACCGACTCCCCATGGCCAATCAGTAATAACCCATTAGCTAAATACAATGATGAAACTCTCCCGGATTGTAATTCAAAAATTAAATTATTTCAATTAGTAAGGGCCAGTACGGCTGCTCCTGTTTATTTTCCGCCGGAAACGTTGCAATGGGATCCAAGTGATCCTGAGAAAACTTTTGTTTTTGTGGATGGTGGAGTAACTCCATACAATAATCCTGCATTTTTAATGTACCGTATGGCAACTCAATCTGCATACAATCTTAATTGGGAAACGGGTGAGGATAAGTTGTTGATCATTTCAGTAGGCACCGGCTCAGCGTCAAGTGCGGGCAGCTATAACAATTTATTGGATGCTGCCAAAGGCCTGCCGAATAATTTAATGTATGCTATGCAGGTGGACCAGGATATCAATTGCAGAACAGTTGGCAGGTGTGCTTACGGAGCAAACATTGACCTCGAATTAAAATTTATGGTCCCCATGGATGATAAAGGAAAATTAATTTCATTAACAAGTAATACAAGCCGGCATTTTTTATATGCAAGGTATAATGCCGATCTAAGCCGGGATGGATTAGATGCAATTGGCCTTAATAATATTGATTCCGATCATGTGCGTGAAATGGATTCAGTTCTTTATATTGATCAGTTACAGCAGGTGGGGCGGAAAGCATCTGAGCAAATTTCAATGGAGCATTTTGGGTCCTTTGTTTGAGAATTGAAAATCTTTTTTTTTATTTTTTATAATTAGAAAAACGGTAACATTAAAAAATAAATTTTTATATTCCGGGTTCATAAAAAACCGATTGTAATTTATTGGAAAATGGTTCTCACAAAAAATTAATTTATGGTAGCAGTGCTCGCAGGCAGAAGAGTGGATGCAGCAGATGCCTCTGCAGCACGTTTTCCGATGCAGAATGTTGAAAAAGTAAAAGAAAAACTAAAGCATTTTTTTATTGCTAATAGTATTAATTACCTCGTTTGTTCCGGGGCATGCGGCGCTGATTTGATTGCTTTAGACATAGCAGGTCAATTAAATATTTCGAGGAAAATAGTTCTCCCTTTTGATGCTGAAACATTCAGGTCATCCTCCGTCACTGACCGCCCCGGGAACTGGGGGAAATTATTTGATACTGTTTATAAAGAATTGAATGCGGGACCAAATGTTATTGTATTAAATTATGGTAAAGATGATAACGATGCTTATGAAAAAACAAATTTTGATATTTTGAACACAGCGGATTTAATATTTGAAAAACTAAAGAAAGCTGGTGACGGGAAAAAAGTAGCCGTTATTATTTGGGAAGGTGCTCCCAAAGATTCGAATGACACTACAGATCATTTTAGAAAAGAAGCTGAAAAAAGAGGCTATACTATTGAAGAAATAAACTGTTTACATTAATAATAAAAAATATTGAAATGGCAAACGAACTAACATGTTTCGTAGTTATGGGATTCGGTAAGAAAACTGATTTTGAAACGGGGAGAACTTTGGATCTTGATATGTCTTATCAGAATATGATTAAACCTGCGGTGGAAGCGGCCGGCCTGAAATGTATTCGTGCGGATGAGATAGTTCATTCCGGGCAGATAGATATGCCAATGTATGAGCAATTGCTGAATGCGGATGTAGTGGTTGCTGACCTGTCCACTTCCAACAAAAATGCTTTTTATGAACTGGGAGTCAGGCATGCATTGCGGCCATACACAACGGTTGTTATTTGTGAAGATGGAATGAAGTCTATGGCATTTGATGTTAATCATATTCTTATCCGTCAGTATCATCATCTTGGAGAAGATATAGGATCAAGTGAAGCAAGAAGGTTTAGCAAACTGCTCACTGATGCTATCGTTGAAATAATGAAAAAAAATCCGCGTGAAAGTGATAGCCCTGTATACACTTTACTCAACGGGCTTAAAGCTCCTGAAATTGCGAGGGTTATTGAGAAAGCTGCCCAGAAAGGCACAGAATCTATACCTGAAAAAGAAGAAAATAATACTGCTGGTAAAAATTTAAAAACGCATAGTGAATTAATGAAAGATGTGGATGATGCTCAAAAGGAGGGCGACTGGAACTCTGCCAAAGTTTTTCTCTCAAAAATTCGCAAAAATTTAAAATCAGAATACGCAGATAAGGAAGACCCTTATGTATTACAGCGGTTAGCTTTAGTTACTTATAAATCCAAATCGCCGGATGAAATGAGTTCATTAAAAGAAGCTGAGCAAATATTACAATTATTAGATCCCCGCAATTCTAACGATCCTGAAACGCTGGGCTTATGGGGAGCTATTCATAAAAGGTTATTCGAACTGAATAAAGATCCCGTGTCTCTTGATAAAGCTATTCGTGCTTACGAGCGTGGATTTTATATTCGTAAAGATCATTACAATGGCATCAATTTCGCTTTTCTTTTAAATGTAAGAGCAGCACAATCCGCAGACCGGCCAGAAGCTATTGCAGATTTTGTGCAAGCCACGAGAGCGAGGACGGAGGTAATAGACATTTGTAAAAAATGGATGGCAGATAATCCCCTGGTGGCCGGAAAAGATGGTGTGCCCGATGTCATACGCGTTTATTGGGATAGCCGTTATTGGGTTCAGGCCAGCATGGCTGAAGCTTATTTTGGTTCGGGAAATGAAGCAAGGGCGAATGATCTGTTACAGGATGCGTATTCAAAAGTTTCAGAAAAATGGATGCAGGAATCTACAGAAGCACAAATGGGAAAGTTGCAAAAATTATTGAGCAATTCTCCTTTGCAGTTTATAAAGGAAAATTAAAATTAATTTTTTTCGAAGCTATAAAATTTGCCTATTGGAAATTTATTATACAAGCCTGTTTTATTTAGACAAACTGAATTTCATAATAAGACAATGTGTGAAGAGATAAGTCTTTTGTAAAACATTTGATTGGTTTTCTATAATTCTCTAATTGTTCTATCTTCATACACTTAGAATTGCTCCCGCCTAACCTTGTTGCCACCTGCCCATTTAATAACATTAACAAATATTACTTATGAATAAAATCGTATCAAAGTAAATGATAAGATAATTTTTATTTTACTGTATTAAAATATCCAATCCTTTTGATAGACCAACTATTTTAATTCTATCCTGTCACTAAGAGATTTGTTTCTTATGTAAGGCATTGCTTTCCTAAATCACCTCGCCTATTTTTCAAATTGAAAGAAAAATTAGCAGCACGAATACTTAATAAATATTAATTCTTTTAAATTTAAAAAGTCCCAAATGAGTGTTCATAAAATTGTAATAAAAGGTACTGAGCAAACGCTTCCTGTAAATCCAAAATCGGCAGACGATATCGTTGAATTACGCAAAAGCTATCTTATTGGAGGTAACGTAAGAGGAATTACCGAATCGCATGATATTGATCTTAAGAAGGACGATCTCGTTGAACTGGTATTTAATGACGATACAACATGGTATTGCAATACCGATACTATTGGTGAAGTTTTTCCCGAAGGTGAAACAGTAAAACGTTCAGGCGAGGCGGTTTTTGAAATCCCAATGTCTCTTACAACTACTGATGCAGAAAGAGGAATCGTAGGCAGCATTTTGTTGAAAGGGCTTAACATTTTTGCGAAAACAGCCATAGATAAAAAAGTAAAGGATGTTGCTGCAGACTTTGAAAAGAAGCAACTGGAAAATACAAGTGGCTTATACCAGCTCGATAGTAATTTTCAGTTACATCAGTTTACTTCAACTCCTGCAAATAAACCGGTTCTCCTGTTTCTCCATGGTACTGCATCCTCCACCAAAAGTTCATTTGGTGAATTATTAAATACGGATCTATGGAAATTTATCCAGGATACATATGGCGGTAATGTTTTGGCATTTCAGCATGAAAGCCTTACCAAGAGCCCTTTACAAAATGTACTGGAACTGGTAAAGCAATTGCCTCAAAATATTTCATTCGATATTATAAGCCATTCCAGAGGAGGACTGGTAGGCGACACACTGGCCCGTTTTTGTAATACTAATGCAAACAATAAAGGCTTTGATGACAATGAGATAGCCTATTTAAAAAAAGCAGGAAACAGGGCAGATGATCTTTCTAATATTGAAGCGATACGTAAAGAGCTTTTAAATAAAAAGATAAGTGTAAATAAATTTATACGTGTGGCATGCCCTGCGCAGGGCACAACTCTTGCATCAAAAAGGATGGATCATTTTTTTAATGTCACTTTTAATCTTATAGGCATGGCAGGCGGGCTCATTGCCAGCCCCGTGTATAATGCATTTAAAAATCTGATATCAACTGTCATTGATTGCAAAAATGAAGTGGATGTACTTCCAGGCCTTGAGGCGATGAACCCCGATTCCGCATTTATTAAAGTGCTTAATAGTCCTGGCTCAACTGTAGTACTTGATCAACCCTTACTAATTGTTTCAGGAAATTGCAAAACAAAATTAAACCTGAAAGCGCTCCTGATAATTGTGAGTAAATTATTTTATTTAAAAGATAACGACCTTGTTGTAAATACAAGATCTATGTATTCTGGTACAAAAAGAGAAGCCCAGGTTCAATATCTTTTTGATGATGCAACAGATGTAGACCACTTTCATTATTTTAAAAATAAAAAAACAAATGATGGCATAATGATGGCGCTCAAGTCAACAGATAATAAGTTGGTTCCCGGATTCAGCTTTCTTGAGCAAGCCACGCTTGCGGAGATGGATAGAAATGCATTGTTGAAGCTTGATGGAGGGCAGGTGTTTAGTGATACGGTAACGGGCACGAAGCCAATTGTCATTTTGTTGCCGGGAATTATGGGATCTAATCTTTCTAATGACGAACATGCAATCTGGATCAATTATTTGAAATTCCTTAGCGGGGGCCTGGAAAAATTAGATGTAAAATATACTGACGTTACAGCCCCTTCTCTTGTGAGCACGTCTTATAAACAACTTGTAAGATTTCTTTCAACTGATTATGACGTGGTTACTTTTCCGTTTGACTGGAGGTTGCAACTTAATAAAGTTGCTTTAAAACTAAATGAGAAAATCAATAAGCTTTTATCATTTCATCAGCCCATAAAGATAATCGGGCATTCAATGGGCGGGGTGCTGGTAAGGGATTTTATCCTTACCTGTCCTGACACATGGGAAAAACTAAATGAATCTTCCGGCTTTAAGCTGCTTTTTCTCGGCGCTCCGTTAGGCGGGTCTTTCAGAATTCCATTTGTATTTATGGGTAAAGATGCCATCATAGATAAGCTTAGTAAGATAGATTTATTTCATACTAAAAAAGGATTGTTGGGCATGTTCTCAAAAATGCCCGGCCTGCTAAGCTTGCTTCCTCTCACTGTAGATGCTGGTAATGATTTTGCGAGTACTGATACCTGGAAAACAATGACTGCACCTTTGGGAGAATGGCCCATGCCTCAATCATCTGATCTGAAAGAATTTCAGAAATACAGGGATAACGTTCTTTCATCAATGGAGAGCATTGATTTCTCAAATATAGTTTACGTCGCTGGCAAAGATGCGTCTACGCCATGTGGTTATACAATTGAAAAACCCAATCGTGGTGATGAGCTGGTTTTTTTAAGCACTGCGGAAGGCGACCAGAGTGTGACATGGGAAAGCGGAATACCAAAAAAGATGATCGAAAATAATTCAGTGTATTATGTAAATGTTTCACACGGTTCTCTTGCAAACGACTCCTCAATATTTAAGGGAATTAATGATATTATCGCTACAGGTTCCACAAATTCCATGAGTAAAATAAGGCCTGAAATAAGAGGCGTTAAAAAAGTATTCAAATCACCGGACCAGCATGATTTTGATCTGTCAGAACAAGGAGTTACCAATACTCTTTTAGGTCTGGATACAACAAAAGAAGAAACAAGAGAAAAACCAGCTCTGCATGTTACGATAAGCAATGGCGACTTGAAATATGCATCTTATCCTGTTCTTTCAGGCCACTTTTTGAATGATGGCATATTGAATGCAGAACGTGTAATTGATAAGAACATGAATTTCGCATTATCGGAAATGCACAAGCTTTCAATTTACCCGGGAGATATAGGAAGCAGTGAAATCTTTATTCAAAATCATAATTCTTTCAAAGGCGCGATTATAGTTGGGCTTGGTGAAACAGGTGATTTCAGTGCTTACCAGTTAACCCAAACTGTTGAACAGGGTGTAAGTAAATATTTGCTGAACCTGAGCAGAAAAAATCCCGGGATCTATAATTCAAAAGAACAGGAGGGAAAATTTGGACTTTCTTCTCTTGTAATTGGAAGTGGCTATGGAGGCCTCTCAATTGAAAATTCGTTAAGGGCAATTATGCATGGAATTCAAAATGCCAATGACAAAATTAAAAAATTGCGGCCTGACGATTCAATTTCTATTCAATACCTTGAATTTATTGAACTATATGAGGAGACTGCATTGAGCGCTTTTTATTCTTTGAGCAAAATTGAAGTAGAGGATTCAACATCTTTAACGATTAAAAAAGACAGTCAAAAAATAAGGATTCTGTTAGGTTCCAAAAAACGCATTCCATCACAAACTTCAGAAGGATGGTGGAACAGGATAACGGTACAGCTTGAAAAAAAAGAAGATGCATCCTCTAATGTCCGTTCACTCCTATTTAATGCTTCAACCGGAGGCGCCAGGGAGCAGCAAAGAAGATTAAAAAGCAACCCAAAAATCATTGAAAAAATAATAGATGATATTTCTGAAAAAAATATGTGGTCGGAAGACATGGCAAAGACAATTTTTGAGCTAATGATTCCTAACGATTTTAAAGAACAACTAAAAAGGCAGTGTAATATTAATTGGATACTTGATAAAAATACAGCATCATATCCATGGGAATTATTGCAGGATAAATCTGCCGATGCCAAGCCTCTATGCATAAACGCAGGAATGATACGCCAGCTTGCGACACAGGATGACAGAACCAGGATTAACGTGGTTTCTAAAAATACTGCCTTGGTTATAGGCGATCCCTTTCTTGATGGTTATGTTACGCAGCTTCCCGGGGCATACGCAGAAGCGGAAATGGTATCGGATTCACTAAAAACAAATGATTTTATTCCTAAATTAATTCTCAGGGGCTCAGCACCGGACATTATTAAAAGTCTTTTTTCTGACGATTATAAAATAATTCACCTTGCGGGCCATGGCATGTTTAACCCTGATGATCCTGGAACTTCAGGGATGGTTATCGGTAATGGAATTTATTTGACAACGGCTGAAATTGCGCAAATGAGTATGACGCCTGAGCTGGTTTTTGTGAATTGTTGTTTTCTTGGAAAAACGGATGGGATTGCAGAAGAACTGTATCGTAGCCGTTATAAGCTTGCCGCAAACATTGGCACACAACTTATTGAAAATGGCGTGAAAGCCGTGGTGGTTGCCGGGTGGGCGGTCGATGATGCAGCGGCAATGGAATTTACTAAAGTATTTTACTCTGATATGCTTGCCGGGTCCGGCTTTGGCGATGCAGTACAAAAAGCCCGGAAAACAATTTATGATAATTATCATACTGTAAATAATACCTGGGGCGCTTACCAGTGTTATGGTGACCCGTTCTACAAATTTGATAACCGGGTAAAACAGTACAAGGTATTTGCTCCCTCTTATATAATTTCCCAGGAAGCAGAAATCGCACTATATAATTTACATAATGAAATGGAACTTGGGCACTATAATGAAAATGATATCCTCACACGGCTTATTGCAATTTCACAGGCAGTTGATAAAGCGGAATTACGAAATGCAGAAATTACCGGCATGGAGGCCTTTATTTATTCCGATATGTATTTGTATGACATGGCACTTGCCAAGTTTCAATACTTAATGGCTATGGAAAAGGCGGATTTTTCTGTGACCGCACTAGAAAAATATTGTAGTGTAAGAGCAAAAAAAACCGTGGGTGATCTTATTAAATCTATTGATAAAAGAAAAAAAACAAAACAACCAGCAGATGCTGCAAAGGATCTTAGAGATGATATAAATGAGCGTGCCTTGCATACAAAAGAAATGGATGCAGTAATAAAAAACCTGGAAATGTTATTGAATATTAGTGACACATCAGAGCGCTTCAGCCTTCTTGGAAGTGCACACAAGCGCAGGGCATTTATATCCGTAGAGGATAAAGAAAAAGATTTAGCCGCGGCCGCTTATTATTACCTTAAGGCACACAATTCACCCGGTAATAACAATAAGGCGTACACGATATCCAACTGGCTTGAAATGGAAAGCATACTTGTATTCCTAAATAATCGTAAATGGGGGAGCGAGGTCACCTTTGGGAAAAATAAATATACGCTTCCATCATCCGCGGAAGCTGTTAAGGAATTAAATTCTTTAAAAGATTCATTAGCCGCAAATCAAGCTAACCTTGATTATTGGGCATCTTTGCAAGGCGCAGATATCGACCTTTGCCAACTCGTGATTGAGCCATCAACCGCTCTTGATACAAAAGCATGGGAAGATGTCTTGCTTTCTTATGTAAAGATCTGGTCGTTGGCCGGCACGAAAGGAAAAAAGCTATCTGAAATTGAGCATTTGGAATTATTGATAGATGGATTGTCTCAAAGCAAAAAAAGAGATGCAGCTAAAATTCGAAAGATGATTGTGGGATTAAAAGCAGAGCTTAAGAAAATAACATAAGGATTTCTGAACTATTGTTTTTCTAAAGTAAAATAACCTATCTGGCCTGTGTTTTGAATGGTATAAGTGCCGGTTATTCTTGTTCCATCCTGTGATAAGGTCCCTTTACCGGCTGTGCTTACTCCATTCATGTTTAAATAAATAGCAACAGTGTTGCCGTATATTGTTCCTGAAATGGAACTTAAATATTGGCCGGCCTGGTACATTTGTATATTGAGTTCATTACCATTTTGTGTAATACCATATGTATACATTATTCCGTTATTATTTTCAATCCAGGTGCCTGCAATATTACCTGTAGTATTATTTACTGGAGGATCGTCATTTTCTAAATTCTCTTGCGATTTGTTCTGTGGAATATCTTGTTGAGTGTTTACATTATTTTCATTGGGATACAAACTGTCCCGTTTATTATTTTCTGCATTGTTTACCAGGAGGGAAACAGCTATTAGTATCCCAATTAAAATATAAACCCACCACGAATTTTTTCGCCACCACGTTTTATTACCAGCAACATCCTTATTATTTATGGGAGAAGGTTTGGGAGTAATGCCGGATTTTATAAGAACATTTATGAGTTGATCTGTATCATATTCCCACCTTTTATTACTTATTTCAATTGATTGCCGCAGCAATAAAGGCTGTAGCTCAGGTGGCAGTTCATCAGAATCTGGAAGCTGCCCTCCATCAACTAACACAGGCACAACCCGTATGTCTCTTTGAAGGGCCGTGCTTATTTCTGTTTTTACCCAGTCATTTGGATTTTTAATACGGGATGTATTATTAGAGGCATCAGTGCCAAGCCAATGTGGCCCGATGATGGCCAGCATTATATCGCATGACTCCAGTGATTTTGAAATAGCTTTTGTGAAATCAACTCCGGGCTCTATCTTATCAATGTCCATGAAAATCTGGTCCTCGCTAAAATATTGCTTAAGCCTGTCGACCAATCTGCCCGTTTCACCAGCAGTATCATGAACACGGTAGTTTATAAAAATGTTCTTTTTTCTATTTTGTTTTACGTCTTTGGATAAACCCGGAATGTTCATGTTATAAAATTATTACTGGGTAGTCAGGTTTTATTACTTTCTAAATTACAAATTATGCTTTAGTTATTCTAATGTTTTGTTCCACTAATAAAGATAAATTCTCCAATATTTTCTATAAGAAATTTTTTAGTCAGCCCAAAAAAGCAGCAATAATTATTAAACTGAAATTCTATACTTCATTTTTCCATGGTGGATTCATCAGGTGGCCGTATTGAACTAATAGTTTTCTTAAATCTTCAACTTGCTCCTCGTAACTTTTAAGGATCCATGAAGTGGGCTCCAATGCTCTTGCCATCGCATCCGCCTTTTTGTAATCTTCCATTTCTCCCCGGCCAAAATGCGCTTCGGCTTTGTTTACAAGAATCCAGTATTCCTCTTCATTTTGCATTCTTTGCTGGCGTATTGCCATGTTACCATCATTGGCGATTGAGATAGAATCTGCATTATTTTTTTTCCTGCCGGATAATTCTTCCAAATCTTTTTTACATAGATCTAACACTTCCTGCCGGTACCTGTTAGCCCACATCATATCTGCAATCTGGTCTTCATTGGTAGGATATAATTGAGAATTGACACGGCTGTTGATAAGAAAGGCCAGGTTAATTCCATGATACCGGTTGCTAAGCAAATAATAGGCCCGCTCGAAATATGTTATTGCATTTCGCAGGTGCTCATCGCCCTGTCCAAAATTGTATAATCTTTTTTCAATTTTACCCGCAAGGGCAACTGTCTCTGTATCGTTAGTGTGAGTAAGCTCAAGTTGATTTAAAATATTTATTGCAGCCAGCAATGCAGAAAGTTCATCTGGTTGTTTTGCTTTGTAAGTAGCCAGCGCAAGTCGCTGTACTAAATAAGGGTTATAAGAAAGAGAATTGTCAGGAGAATTGGATTTTGAAATTTCAATAGTGGAATTAAAAAGGCTTTTTGCCAGCTCAAAATTTCGTGCATTTATTGCTTCTTCGCCTTGTTTCACTAAAAGGGAAAGTGTTTGATTTTGTTCTGCATTCTTATTTGCATGTTCATTATTTTCATTAGTAGCTTTAATAGCATCCGCTACTTTT
This sequence comes from Chitinophagaceae bacterium, assembly GCA_036007765.1. Taxonomy (GTDB): domain Bacteria; phylum Bacteroidota; class Bacteroidia; order Chitinophagales; family Chitinophagaceae; genus Ginsengibacter. The sequence continues at coordinate 13,977 of DASYOM010000203.1, forward strand.
TTAGTTACCATTTTTGCCTGTTCTTTCAAAGATGGTGGAATTAAATTATTAAGAAAGGTATAAACCGGGCTATCTGTTGCATCATTATTTAATACATTATCAATAAGCTCACCCAATATTTTTTGAAATCTTATCACTTCAAAATAATCAATGCTTTCACCTAATGTGGTGTACCTCGTTATAAAAATATGGCTTAGGTCAAATGGGTAACTAAGCTGTTGTTCAGAAATAACGATAGTAGTGCGTGGCCGCAAGGCATGTCTTAAACCAAGCTCGTAAACGGCATTGGCATTGGCAGTGGAAAGATCTGCAACAACTATATCCGCCGTTAGTAATTCCTGGTACATGGGTACATCTATTGAGCCGGAATATCTTATCTCATCTGCTCTTATACAATCGAGCCCTTTGCTTTCAACTACCGGCTTTATCAACGCATTATAAGAATAATCCAGGTTAAGCATGCGGCCCGTCGCCAGATCTATTTTTTTACCAAACCCCATTACCACGAAACATCGTTTTTTAGTCCCTCCGTCAGTAGTTTGTGTGTCAGCCATATTTAATTTATTTAAAACGAAATATTATAGTCAGGTTATTAAAATTACTTTTTTAAATGTGTTTCAAATGAATAACTTTTTTGCAAATTAATATCTTGAATTTGCTAAAAATCCGCGAATAACATTAATATTAATAATCTTCTAAAATCAGGATAACTTAAGCTTATTTCGAACATCAGTGTATATGAAGTTTGCTTTATAAAAAAACGCAAATAAAATTCAAATAATTCTTATCAAAATTATTATGCGAAGTATTATATATTACACAGGGGTTGGATTGCTTTTTTTAAGCTGCACGAGTTCGCCTTTTTTATAACGAAAATACCTTTTAAGGTTATTGATGGGCTCTTCATAAAGCTTAAGAGATAGCCAGGAAAACAAAACCAGTAAAATCAAATTTTCAATAACAATAATCGAATCAATATGGCGAAGGGCAGATGCAGGAAGAAACTGGTTAAACAGCTTATCAAGTAACGGTGAATCCCATGGCAGAAAAACATGGTAGAGATACATTCCGTAGCTTATCTTACCAAGAAATATTAATGCACGGCTATTAAAAATAAAAGAGAAGTTCATCTTTTTACTTTCACCTTTATATACAATATAGGAGATTACACAGCCGCCCATAATTGAGCGAAGAAATCTTTGCTGGTGAATAAAATAGTTGTGGTCAACGAGGATTACTGTGAAGAAAATAACCAGGCTGATGATTGCAAGAACCTGGAAAACCAGGAACATTTTTCTTACATGCTGAGGGTGATATAAAGCTATCCATGAAATAAATGCGCCTATCCCAAACGCATCAAAACAAGTATAGGTAGGCATGTATCCAAAATCCATATCAGTAATCAGCGTTTGGCTAATAAACCCGATTGAAATAAAAATAAGTATTGCATGCAGCAGGTATTTTCTATTGATCAATAAAATTACCCATGGCCAAAATAAGTAGTATTGTTCCTCAACAGCAAGCGTCCAGAAGTGCGATGTCATGTCTGCCCAAACTTTTGTATAGTACAAATAAAAATTCATGGTATAAGTAATGCTTGGTAACAGTTCCTGCTTAATAGTTGATGGTATAATATGAGTTATATGAAAGAGAATTATCAAAAAAACGGTGAGGAAATAAGCGGGAAATATCCTTAGCGCCCTGCGGATAAAAAAATTTTTATAAACCAGTGTTATTGGAATATCCAGTTCCTCAGCTTTGTTTCTGCTGATGAATAAAATGCTTGTAATTAAAAATCCGCTGAGCACAAAAAAGAAATCAACATCGAAAGGGCGATTGGGATAGGTACTGTTTAAAATATTATCAGGGAGCCAGTGGAAGCCAACCACAAGCACAACTGCAATCCCTCTAAGAGCATCTAATTGTTTAATCTGTTTCAAGCCATTAAAACATTATAATGATTGACAAATTTTGTTCAAAACTAAAACTATTATTTTGCCGGGGTTATTGTTGGCTTTCTTTATTGGCACTCTTTAATTTTCATTTACTGCAAGTAAGAAAATAAAAATATATTTAGATAAGCAACCAATTCTTAGGATAGCCGTAATTAAATATTTCGCAATGATAGTTTTAAAGGGCAAGCCGGAAAAATAAAATAAATTATTTTGTTTTATCACAATCTTAAATTCTACTCAATTAATAAAATTTATGAGGAAAAACTTTATAGTTACGATTATACTCTTTATAGTTGTTTCATGTAATAATAAAAAGCCAAAGGATGATAAAGCAACCATCATTGTTGAACAATCTATTACAGCTCATGGGGGAAATAATTATAAGCACATGGATGTTTCTTTTGATTACCGCAAATTCAGGATACATCTCGTCCAAAATGACGGTAATTTTCTTTATGAACGCACTACAAAAGATTCCCCTGGTAATGTGATAAATGATGTACTTACTAATGAAGGTTTCACAAGAAAAATAAATGGGGAAAAACAAGATCTTTCACCGAAGGATTATGAAAAGTACAAAGACGGATTGAATGCGATTCCCTGGTTTGCTCTGCTACCTTATAAACTTTCCGAGCCTGCTGTTAATCTTAAATATTTAGGTGAAATAAATATTGGAAATATTACTTATGATAAAATTGATGTCACGTTTGATAAAGAAGCCGGGGGCAAAGACCACCAGGATGAATTTTGCTTCTGGATAAATAAAAATTCACATACTTTGGATTACCTCTCGTATTCAAATGAAGGTCCCAGGTTTAGAAAAGTCACAAAGCGGCAAAGAGTGGATGGGATTATATTCCAGGATTATGATAATTATAAAATAAGCGACACTACAATCTCAACCGCCGATTATGATAAAGTATTCATTGCCGGGAATGCCAAGCTTCTTTCTAAAATTGAACAGAATAATTATACTTCAAATAGAAAGAAATAGATTTAATCGTCAGCTAAAGCTGAGGATAAAAACGGTTCAATATCGATGAATTGTTTCATTGGCGCTGGCTTCATCAATTGCCTAATCATCAGTGAAATACGGGCTATGGCTATAACCGGGTACCTCTCTTCCTGGGGATGATCTTCAAAATGGATTTGCGGCCATGTATGTTCTATAGCGAACTTATTTGTATTTGACTTCCACAACGGATTATACCATTCATACAAAGAATAATACATTCCCCATAACCGAAGTTTTTCTAACCGCTTTGAACAGGTCACCAAGTAAATCTCTTTTAGGGCCTATCTCTACGGCGTTCCATGGAAATCCCCATTCCCTGTCGGCTTCTTTGCTTCGCCACAAACAAAATCCATCGTGATGCTTTGAAGTAGGCACAATATATTTTGCGCCTGATTTTTCAAAAAGTTGCGCCCATTCATCCGGGTTAAATAATTCTGCTTTAAACTGATCAGCTAACTGGTAATAAGTTATATCACCATATTTCGTTTTATGGTATGTGCTCGTTTCACTGCCAGGTGTATTAGCTCATGTTGATACCATTCTGCATAACTTCCTTTAGTTCCAAAAGCCGGAACGGAATAAACTCCCCAATGAATAAAGATTCCAAATTTTGCATCTTTGTACCAGTCAGGAACAGGCCTCTTATCAAGGCTTTCCCAGGTAGGCTCATATTTTTGAGCAAAGGTTTTTGTTATAACTAGTAAAAACAGGAGCGAGAAAACTTTCTTCATGGATAATTTAATTTGCGATAAGATTTTCATCAATTAAATAGGCTTCTATCTCAGAGATGCTGGTAATACCTTTTTGTTCGTCAATTGAAAGCCCGATAGAATTCACCTCTGTAGCAGGGAAAGTGAGTATCCTCTTATGGCCTATCGTTGTGCCATTGATTTCTTTTATCAATTGATGTTTTCCATTCTTAAGCGTAAGTCTAAACTTCATGCAAAATTGCCCTTTGATTAAACTTTCTTTCAAGACAACACAATTTATTTTTGTTGTTTTTTTGAACTCAATACCCATGGATTGCAGATGAGGATTTGAAACAGATTCAAATGTTGCTGCTTCAGAATCGTTTAATTTTTTAGTAAGCCCCATTCCTTTTGGAGATACAAAATATCCATCCCCTTTTTTTGTAAGATTCTTCTCAAAACTTTCATCTCTTATTTTTTTAAAATCCACTAATGCCACAGAATCATATTCAGTAATTAAGCCTCTTCCATCTGGCGGCACGTTTAGCAATAAACAAGCCCCTCTTCCAACACTTTCTAAATATAATTTAAAAAGTTGTTGTGGTGATTTTACCAACGTATCTTCTTTTTTATGATAGAACCAGCCGGGGCGGATGCTAACATCACACTCTGCGGGTATCCAGTTTTTACCATAGATATTTCCGGTGTTCAAAGTATCTGTTGGTGGTGCACCAGAGCCCCGCATAAAGCCTGCAGTGTCGAGCGTATTCCAGTTTGTTTTTCCGGCAATTCCACTTTCATTGCCTACCCATCTTATATCGGGGCCAATGTCACTAAAGATTATTGTATTAGGTGAGATGCTCCTGATTAAATTTTCAAATCGCGTGAAATCATAAATTTGTTTTTTACCGTTAGGTCCTTCGCCATTTGCACCGTCCCACCAAAGTTCCCATATCGGGCCATAGTTGGTAAATATTTCTTTCAGCATATTAGCGAATACATCATTGTATTTAGCCGTACCGTACACAGGATGATTTCTATCCCACGGGGACAGGTAGACGCCGAACTTTAAATTATATTTTTTGCAGGACGCTGACAATTCTTTTAACACATCACCTTTGCCATTTTTCCATTTACTTTCTCTTACAGTGTGCCTGCTGTATTTACTCGGCCAAAGGCAAAACCCATCATGGTGTTTGGCTGTTATGATAATACCTTTTGCTCCGGCAGCTTTAGCTACCCTGCACCATTGATCACAATCTAATTGCGCGGGATTAAAAACTTCCTCCTTTTCATTTCCCTTTCCCCATTCCAAATCTGTAAATGTATTGGGCCCAAAATGCGTGAATAAATAAAATTCCATGTCATGCCAGGCGAGCTGCGCTTTTGATGGCTTTGGTTCAATTTTTTTTATGAACTGGGCGGCAGCGGCCTCAAATGATATAATCAAAAAAAAAGTAATAAATATTTTCATTAAAAAAAGTTAAGATATGGTATTAAATTAAGATGAATAGTTTATAAAATGAAATTTTACCGGCGCTAACCATCAAAGCGGCCCATCCAGATGTGCCGCTAAAATAACTGACAGCTTCGTATACAATTGGCGATAAGGTTCACAACGAGAAAAGGGTGCATATATGGTAAAGATTACAAAAACTACGATAGATTGCTACCGGGAAAATCGAATAT
>DASYOM010000204.1:0-4336 GCA_036007765.1 Chitinophagaceae bacterium
AGCCATACCCACGCAACTTCATCTTGATCAGCTTTTAATTTTTCAATGATTGTAGAAATGGTTCTTTGATCATCAACTTCGCCACTATCAACTTTACCATCATAGTCTCCTCCTTCCAAAACCTCTCTCCACCATTGTGTACGTGCCTCTATTCCTTCTCCTTCATAAATATTTAATAAAGGGCCAACTGCGAAATCATCTTTGATCTCCCCGACTTGCCCGTTCAGAGTTTCATCTAACTCAAAACTTCTTTTTAAAGCCGCAACATCTGCTTGCTGAAAAACTATATGAATCATTTCTTTAAATTCTTAATTTTAATTTCTACATTCCTGAAACTTCTGCCAGGTCTAATTCAACTTTAAGGTTATCAATGATAAAATCCTGCCTTGACGGAGAATTTTTACCCATATAATATTCGAGCAATTGTTGAATATGTACTTCCGGCAAAAGCATAACAGGCTGCAACTTTATATTATCTCCGATAAATTTTCCAAACTCTTCAGGGGAAATTTCGCCAAGGCCTTTGAACCGTGTAATCTCTGGTTTTCCTCCAAGCTTTGAAATGGCTTTTTGTTTTTCATTTTCATCATAGCAATAAATAGTCTCCTGCTTATTCCTTACTCTGAATAAGGGTGTATCTAAAATATAAACATGCCCATTCTTTACAAGATCAGGAAAAAACTGCAGGAAAAAAGTCATGAGCAATAACCTAATATGCATGCCATCGACATCGGCATCTGTTGCAAATACTATATTGTTATAGCGCAATTCTTCGTAACCATCTTCTATATTAAGCGCATGTTGTAAAAGATTGAATTCTTCATTTTCATATACGACTTTTTTTGTTAAGGCAAAACAATTCAAAGGCTTTCCTCTTAAGCTGAAAACCGCCTGAGTTTCTACGTTTCTTGATTTGGTTATTGAACCACTTGCGCTATCTCCTTCTGTAATAAAAATTGTTGTTTCCATGCGCCGTGCATTTATTTCATCTTTATTTTTGCCTTCTGCAGCATCATTAAAATGGTAACGGCAGTCCCTTAATTTTTTATTATGAAGATTGGCTTTCTTTGCCCTTTCATTCGCAAGTTTTTTTATGCCAGCAAGTTCTTTGCGTTCTCTTTCGTTTTGCTCTATTCTCTTTTTTATCGCATCAGCAGTTTGCGGATTTTTATGAAGAAAATTATTGAGCTCTCTTCCCAGGAAATCACTAATAAAATTCTTTACGCCGGGGCCGTTATCATACATGATCTGTGAGCCAAGTTTTGTTTTGGTTTGGCTTTCAAAAACCGGCTCCTGCACACGTACACTTATCGCGGCGGATATGCTTCCACGTATGTCGGATGCATCATAATCTTTTTTATAAAAATCACGAATGGTCTTTATATAGCCTTCCCTGAAACCGGCAAGATGCGTTCCCCCCTGTGTTGTGAACTGGCCGTTTACGAAACTGTAATATTCTTCTCCATATTGATTGTTGTGGGTAATAGCTACTTCAATATCTTCTTCCTTTAAATGAATAATAGGGTAACGCAATTCATCCTCGTTGGTTTTACGTTGCAGCAAATCCAGCAAACCATTCTTGCTCACATATCTTTTGCCATTATAATTGAGCACGAGCCCGGCATTCAGAAAACAATAATTCCAAAATTGGTTATCTAGAAATTCCTGTATGTAGTGATAATTTTTAAAAATAGTTTCATCGGGAATAAAGGTTACCAGTGTCCCGTTCTGTTCAGTAGTTTTTTCTTCCCGATATTCTTTAATAAGAAAACCTTTTTCGAAATCCGCGGTTTTTTGTCTCCCTTCCCTAAAAGCAGAAACCTGGAAATAGCTGCTCAATGCATTAACAGCCTTGGTTCCTACACCATTAAGACCAACACTTTTTTGAAATGCCTTACTATCGTATTTGGCACCGGTATTTATTTTACTTACCACATCTACAACTTTGCCAAGGGGTATGCCTCTTCCATAATCGCGAACTGTAACTGTTGTATTTTTAATTTCTACATCCACATGTTTTCCAAAACCCATCGTATGCTCATCAATGCAATTATCAACCACTTCTTTAAGCAATACATAAATTCCATCATCAGGGCTGCTGCCATCGCCTAATTTTCCAATATACATGCCGGGGCGAAGCCGGATATGCTCTTTCCAATCAAGGCTTTTAATAGAGTCCTCGGTATAATCAAATAAATTTTTATCTGCCATTTATTACATTTTGCGCAAAAGAAAAGATTTTATTTCAATTACAATTTGCGGGGTTTCATATGAATTTCGTAAAGGATATCTTTTGCTATTATTTTATTGGTGGGGAATCCCCCGCGGTGTATGATTGTTTCAAATATAGGCAAACAGAAAAATACAGCCTTTTGAATTTATAAACACCTGTTAATATCATTTTAAAAATTGGATGAAATTAATTTGCTGCACGGGAAATACGCCGATATTTTTTGATCCAAAGATTTTCTTCTTTTCTTTTGTCAAATATTTTTAAGAGTTGATCAAATTTCTAAATGAAATTATTCAATAGTTTAGCTTAAAATTTTATATGAATCTTGATTTAACCGGTAAAAAAGCAATTGTATGTGGAAGTACCGAGGGATTGGACTTAGCAACTGCTGCCGAACTTGCATAACTTGGTGCGGAAGTAACATTATGGCAAGGAGCGAGCAAAAGCTAAAAGATGCAGTAACTAAATTGGACAATTCAAAAGGTCAACAGACAATTATCTTGTTGCAAATTTTCAAATACCACAATTAGTAAAGAATGCCATTACTAATTTTATGTCTCAAAATAATTCTATAAATATTTTAATAAGCAATACCGGTGGCCCAAAAGGTGGCTCTATTGCAGAAGCAACACCGGAAGATTTTTTAGAGGCCTTCAATAGCCCCCCTGATATGCTATCAAATTCTTGTGCAGGAAATTCTGCCGTCTATGAAAGCATCTTGCTATGGATGCACTGTGCGAAAGCTTGCATATCTTTAAAGGCATTTTAGCACCTGAATAATTGTGGCATCTTTTTGGATAAAATTTCATTACTGTAATTTCGCAGTATTATTAACTAAAACAATTAACAATGAAATTCTTCAAAACCTATCTCATCCTTTTTCTCATATCTTCTGCTGTGTTTATCGGTTGTAAACCAAAGGATTCGGATTTGCAGGCAAAAGTTGAAAAAAACCTACAGGGCTCTCCGGAAACTTCAGGGGTAACAGTTGATGTAAAAGATGGAGTCGCCACTTTATCCGGAGAAGTAAAAGTGCATAATGCCGTGGAAAAAGCCGCTGCTTCTGCACAAGATGTAAACGGAATTAAGAGTGTTGTAAATAATGTTACAATGCAGGCACCAGTGGTTGAAGCCCCGCCGGTGGAAGTGAATAGCGACGCAACTATGATGCAGGGAGTTAAGGATGCTACTAAAGATTTCCCAACAGTTACAGCAAATGTAAACGATGGAGTTATAACTCTAACTGGCAGCGTTAAGCGTAGTAATTTACAAACTCTTATGATGAGCCTGAATACGCTTAAGCCTAAGAAAATAGACAACCAATTAACCATCAAATAAATTAAACACTATGTTATTACAGGATAAATACAAGCAATTAATTGATGCCGCAAATGCAGGAGGGGTAAGCAACCTCAAGGTAAGAGAGCAGGACAATGTATTACATGTTGACGGTAGTGCGCCGGATGGTGCCACTAAGGATAAGCTTTGGAGTGTTTACAATCAAATAGATCCTGATTACCGTGCAGGGGATCTCATAATGAACGTAGATGTTGCCGCTTCATCCGGAAGTAAGGCAAAGGTTACTACAGAAAGCACTAACCTTAACATTCGTAAAGGTCCGGGAACCGATCAACCAATTGTAGGTAAGGCGTCACATAACGAAATGGTTACTCTCATAAGTAAAACAAATGATCAATGGTGGCTTATTAAAACAGATAAAGGTGAGGAAGGTTATGCCTATGCGCAGTACCTAAGCCCTCAATAATGTTTTTCAAAAAAGAATTATTTCAAAAAAACTTGCAGGTATTAATATCTGCAAGTTTTTGTATGAAGAATGAATGCGGTAATTTTTTACCGGCTTTGATGAGCTTTTATAAAATCACTTACCAGGTAACTTATAAGCTTTCCTGTTTCAATATTTGTTTCTCCATTCTCAAGCTTAGTTGCTCCTTCAGAAATATGCACATAAGCAACTTTCGAATTAACCGCAGCGAAATTCATGTATTGCCTCGATTGTAAAGAAGTGATTCCACTGGGCGTCATTGCACTGCTTAAAACATTTTCAATTGAATCAAGGTCAAGCTCAATCCCGGTGTATTCATC
>DASYOM010000205.1:0-10287 GCA_036007765.1 Chitinophagaceae bacterium
TATATTCACTCTGGGTTATCCGCGTGAGGAAGTTGTTTATGGTGAAGGTTATTTAAGCGCTAAGTCCGGGTACTTTGGTGATACCACTTCTTACCAAATCAGCATATCAGTTAATCCGGGAAACAGCGGCGGGCCTGTTATAAATAAAAACGGGGAAATCATTGGTATTATAAGTAGCAAAGAAACCAATGCAGACGGCGTTGTATTTGCTATTAAATCAAAAAATATTTATACGGCTTTAAAAGATGTAATGCAAGAAGACTCAATAAAACTTCCTGTAACAAATACTTTAAAAGGCCTTGACCGTGTACAACAAATAAAAAAACTTGAAGATTTTGTGTATATGGTGAAGGGGAATTGATAATGTACCGGCAAGCAGGCTGTGATCGTCTGTTATTATTTGTTGAATAATAACATTCAGACCACAATTATAAGCTTTCAGAAATCAAATCTTCTTTAACTCCAAAGCCTTTTTGGATAAGCACCACTCTCTATCAGTGACTCTATACTTTTTTTCACCTGCGGCGCATCTTCGCGGTATGTTACACCAAACCATTGCGCGGATGTGTTTATCACTTTTATGTTATGGTTTTGATCTTCGATAAATGCATCGCCAATAATAGGAATAAAAAATTCTGACTTTATATTTTCTCCATTCTCTTTTAAAAATTTTAAAAATAATTTTTGAATGAATTCAAATACAGATGGATCAAAGCCCCAGAAATTCATACTTACCGGGGTATCTTCGGACAATTCAGTTTTATTTTCACCTTCTTCATAAACAATTCTACCAGCTTCTCTATAAACTTTTATGCGCTCCACAATTCCAATAAGATTATTCTTACTATCTACTTCGCATACTCCCCTGCTTACCGTACCGTTTTCTGAAAGCGTTTTTGAAAGCTGGTAACCTATGATACAATATGTTTGTGGGTTGACTTCGCTTGTTAAAAATTTAGCTGATTTTTCAAATGCGTCTCTGCCATAAAAGTCATCAGCATTAATTACTGCGAAAGGCTCATTGATGGTATCCTTTGCGCAAAGAACTGCGTGCGCTGTTCCCCATGGTTTGCTGCGTCCGACCGGGATCTGAAACCCATTTGTATAAGAATTCATTTCCTGGAATACATATTCAGTTTCAATTTTTCCTTTCAGCTTTGGCTCAAAAATCTTTTTAAATTCTTCAGCAAAATCTTCTCTTATTATAAAAACTATTTTACCATAACCACTTTGTATAGCATCATAAATTGAATAATCAATAATAGTTTCGCCGGAAGGACCGAAGGAATCCATTTGCTTTATACCGCCATACCGGCTACCCATACCTGCTGCAAGAATTAAAAGAGTTGGTTTCATGTCGTAAAAAAAATTAAAGCTGTGTTTGAAAAATTACATTTGCTGCGAAAATATGAAAGAAAGTTTTATGCCTTAAACATTCATAAATGCATTCCTTATATGATCTTATAAATTTTCCGCCCGCAATTGATCAATTGCGGAGTGAAAAATATGATATTAAAAAAATCAGTTTATCAATATTAAGGCTTGATAAAATTCATCCGGTGGTTTCAGGAAACAAACTTTTCAAACTACATTATTTCCTGGATGAAGCGATTTCTTCTTCTCATAAGACAATCATCACATTCGGAGGAGCATGGTCCAATCATCTTGCTGCTACAGCCTACTCTTGCCAAAAAGAAGGAATAAAATGTATCGGTTTTATTCGTGGTGAAAAGCCGGCTGCATTGTCAGGCACTTTAATTTTTTGCAAGCAAAATGAAATGGAACTTGAATTTATAAGCAGAAAAGCGTATCAAAAAAATAAGACTTCGGAATTTCTGGATATGCTTACAAAAAAATATGGCAACTATACCTTAATTCCTGAGGGAGGATTTTCAATACAGGGAGCCAGGGGTGCTAAAGAAATTACAGGTTTTTTTGCGGGTAAAAATTACACGCACATTTGTTGCGCAATCGGCACTGCAACTACTTTTGCCGGGTTGATAAACGGATCTAATGATGCCACAGAAATTATTGGATTTAGTGTTTTAAAGAACATGGCAGATATTTCTCAAAGGCTTAAAACACTTAATGTTGATGAAACAAAAAAATATATTTTTATCAGTGATTATCATTTTGGCGGGTATGCAAAAAAAACAGAAGAGCTAATTATGTTCATGAATGACTTTTACCAGGACAATAAAATTCCGCTTGATTTTGTTTATACAGGTAAGATGATGTGTGGCGTGATTGATTTAATTAATAAAAATTATTTTCCACCCGGTTCAAACCTGCTGTGTATTCATACAGGTGGTTTGCAGGGCAATCAGTCATTGCCGAAAGGAACGCTCAGTTTTTAAATTCCATTAACAAGCAATTATATTTACATCTCTGAAAAAAAGATAGCTTCGTTGCCCTATGTGTAAATCATTTTTAACTTTATTCTTATTACTGGTACTGCAAAAAATATCTTTTTCACAGGACACTCTTCCCAATATTACTGTAACACAAATAAGCAATAAGGTTTTGGTTTCCTGGGCCAATGCTTACACTTCAGTTACTAATATTGGTATTCAACGCTCTTACGATAGCCTTAAATATTTTACAACTATAGGAAGTGTTTTAAATGTAAAAGCTCAAACCAATGGCTTTATAGATTCAAAAGAATTTATGCCCGCTCAATATTATCGTTTGTTTATTTCGTTTGAAGGCGGTACTTATATTTTCACAGCATCGCACCGTCCGGGGATCGACACCTTAAAAGTGATACCGGCTGTAACAGAAAATCTTAAGCCGGTTCAAACATGGTTTGTCCCATCGAAGCAGGTCTACACGGGCAGGGATAATAATATTGTGATGTCTTTGCCCGATGCCGGCAAAAATAAATATTCGGTTAAATTTTTTGAAGATGACGGCACATTTCTTTTTGAAATAAAAAAAATTACTGAACCTTATCTCACGGTTGATAAAGTAAACTTTATCCATTCCGGACTATTTAGGTTTGAACTTTTTGATAATGGAGTTCCCATTGAAAACCATAAATTTTATATTCCGAAAGACGGCAAGCCTATTCCACCTCTTGATGTGCAGGGCTATGAAGTGAAGTAGTAACTACATTAAATACCAATTCAAAATTATTTTTAATTTTTTCTTTTACTTCTTCAAAATTTATTTTGTACCCAAGTTCTTTTTCAATAGAAGTTACCTGCTTATTTATAATACCACAGGGAATAATATTATTAAAATAGCTGAGGTCAGTATTTACATTTAATGCAAACCCATGCATGGTTATCCACCGGCTGCATCGTATGCCCATAGCACATATTTTTCGCTCTTTGCCTAGCATGCCCGGCTCTATCCAGACTCCTGTTTCGCCATTACTCCTTTCGCCCTTAATACCATATTCCGCAATTGTGAGAATGATAACTTCTTCCAGGCTTCTTAAATACTTTCCTATATCAGTGTAAAATTTTTCAAGATCCAATATAGGGTATCCTACCACCTGTTGCAGGCCATGAAATGTAATATCTCCTCCCCTGTTTGTCTTAAAAAATTCAATCTCTCTTTCCTCCATTTCGAACTCATTTAAAAGCACATTCTCCATATGCCCGCTTTTTCCAAGAGTATATACAGGGGGATGCTCACAAAAAAGCAGGTAATTAGAAGTAGAATTTTGAAGATCTATTTTTAAGCTTTGAATTTCCGCTTCTGAAAGTTCCGGATGATTTGATGCCAGCTTTCGTGCCTTAGATTTTATATCGAGATTTTTTTTAACCAATTCTTCCTGGTAATCCCATGCAGATTTATAATTAATAATTTCAAGGTCTTCAAAAATGACTTTCTGTTTATCCAAACTAAAACATTTTAATTTGCAAAGGTAAGATTGAATTGAAAATTGAAAATTGAAAATTAAGATGAACATGATTAGTAATCACACCTGATACCTGATACTTGATACCCGATACTTGATACCCGATACTTGATACCTGATACTTGATGCTAGATACCAATACCATGAACGACGAAGAATTACATATTGACGATAATGAAGAACTTTTCGAAAGGCTCACTATTGTTAGCGCTAAAGGACAGGAACCGCTACGAGTCGATAAGTTTTTAATGAATAGAATTGAAGGTGCTACAAGAAATAAAATTCAGCAGGCTATTGATGCGGAAAGGGTTCTGGTGAATGACCATGCAATAAAATCAAACTATAAAGTAAGGCCAGATGATAAAATTGTTGTTTATGATACTTACCTGCCCGATTCATCTGAAATAGTTCCTGAGAATATTCCTTTTAAAATTGTATTTGAAGATGAGGATGTAATGGTAGTTGATAAAGAAGCCGGCATGGTAGTGCATCCCGGAAGTGGAAACCCGGGTGGAACTTTAGTAAACGCTGTTGCCTGGTATTTAAAACAACAGCATCCATCAATTAGCGAAGAAGAACTTGCACGCTTTGGCCTTGTGCATCGCATTGATAAAAATACAAGCGGGCTTTTGGTGATGGCAAAAACGCCTAAGGCAATGACGCATTTAGCTAAACAATTTTTTGATCATACTGTGCATCGCCGGTATGTTGCTCTTGTGTGGGGGGATTTTGAGGAAGAGAAGGGAGTCATTAATACACATGTAGGGCGGCATCAGCGTTTTAGAAAATTGTTTACTACTTATCCTGAAGGTGATCATGGCAAAGAAGCAATTACACATTATAAAGTCTTGCAAAAATTTAATTACGTTACTCTTGTTGAATGCAGGCTGGAAACCGGCCGAACTCACCAGATAAGAGTACATATGCAATACATTGGACATCCTCTGTTTAACGATCACACTTATGGTGGTGATAGAATTGTAAAAGGAACTGTATTTACAAAATATAAACAGTTTGTAGAAAATTGTTTTCAAATGTGCCCCCGCCACGCCTTGCATGCACAGCAACTTGGCTTTATTCACCCCGTTACCAAAAAAGAAATGAGCTTTGAAAGCCCGCTTCCAAATGATATGGAAAGTGTGATTGAGAAATGGAGAAAATATAGTGTGAACAGGAATTGAAAAGCTTACGAGAGCCACTTTGTACCGTTCGCCTGTCAGCGTTGATCGTGACCCATTCATCTCCCTTTCTCCAAGATTTCAAACTCCCTGCTAACACTTTCTCCATTTTCATCCACAATAGTAAGCAAATGTTTTCCGGGAGCAGGGCTTAAAGCCATTTCATGGAAATTTATAGTTGTACCAATAAATTCGTCATCGAGATGCCAGAAAATCTTACTGCCCCGCTTTCTATGTGCAGCGGTGAAAACCGTTTTGCCGCGGCTACCATCTATCTCTAATGGTACATATATTTTAGCATCCTGCAGGGGATATATTAATTCCATTTGTCTTCCATTACCAGTAAGCTTACAACCGGCCTTAAATGGCGGCAAAGGTTTATAATCATGATTTTTCTGTTTGTAATACCATTCAATGGCAGGCGTTAAAACAAACCAGCTTTGATGTATCATATTTGCCGGAGATTCACAGCTTTCATCTACACGGTAAGTGCCTGTTGCATCCAGGTGAATCAATTTATGATAGGGACATAACGGTCCCCTGTAGCCGCTTTTAGAAACCATGATCGTATCCGGGTTCGGGCAATCAATATTTGCCCTATAACCGCTTTGCCCGCAAACAGGAATAAATGAAAAATTATTTTGTGGTTTTGAAAACCATTGGGATGAAGGAAGCTCCCTGAAAATATCAAACATAATTGGCGCTGATGTTTGCACGCCAATAAGACCTGCCCTTCCTTCGCCATCAGTATTACCTGTCCACACAGCTACCACATATTTTGACGTGATGCCAATTGCCCATGCATCTCTGAAGCCAAAGCTGGTTCCCGTTTTCCAGGCGATTCTCTGTGAAGAAGAAAATTCCTGCCACAATCCTTCTTCGCCGGGCCGCATCACTTCCTCCATTGCCTGGAAAGCAAACCATATTGATGTGGCATCTAACGAATTGATAGCATCCTGGGAAGATGTTTTTTCTATTTCCTTATCATCCACAAAATACCCAGGCGAATAAAAATCTTCCTTCAGAGCGACACCTTTATTTTTTTTCTGATGGTTTAATGTTCTTGCCATTCCTGCATAAATTCCCGCTAAGTCCCACATCGTTACTTCACTTCCGCCTAATATCAATGAAAGGCCATAATTGTCGGCAGGCCTGTTAAGGGTTGTCATACCAAGTTGTTTTAATAAATCATAAAACCGCTGGTATTTATATTGCTGCAAAAGTTTTACAGCCGGAATATTGAGAGAGCGTGAGAGCGCCATTGACGCAGGTACGGCGCCATCATAACCGAGATCAAAATTCTGAGGTGTATATCCGCCGATCTGTGTTGGAATATCAGGAATTAAAGAATTGGGCAATATCATTCCATCGCTAAACATGGCTGCGTAAAGAATTGGCTTGAGTGCACTTCCGGGGCTGCGGGGCGCTTTTATTACATCTACGTCACTTTCCATTTCCGGGTCATTATTCCCATTAATATTTCCAACATAGGCAAGAGCGTTTCCTGTTTCAACATCAAGAACAAGAGCGCAGGCATTATAAATTCCGTTTCCCCTAAGTACATTATGATGCTCGTTCAAAATATCAGATACATTTTTTTGAAGATTAATATCAATTGTTGTTTGCCGACTGGTAGTAAAATCCGGATTTACTTTTACATCTTCTTTATATCGCTGGAGCAAATGCGGAGCCAACTGTGGCAAAGGAACAGGGCTTCCGGGAAGCGGCTCTAATTTAGAAAGATTGCAGGTAGCATCATCGAGAATTTTATTTGCCAAAAGTCTGTCGAGTAAGGCGTTTCGCTTTTTTAATAATACATCCCTGTTCTTACCGGGATGTACAAGCGCTGGCGCATTAGGCAATACTGCAAGAGCTGCCATTTCACCCCAGCTTAATTTATCCGGGCTGCGCCCGAAATACCTCCACGAGGCTGCATCAAGGCCAACAACATTGCTGCCGAATGGCGCTTCGGAAGCATATAATGCCATGATTTGATTTTTGGAATAGCTGCATTCCAATCGTATTGACCGGATGCTTTCAATAACTTTTTCCCAGAGGTTTCTTTTAGTTTCATGCCGGCTTAAGCGTATAACCTGCATCGTGAGTGTGCTGCCGCCCTGCACTGTTTCTTTGCTTCTTAAATTTTTTAACGCTGCCCTTGCAAATGCAATTAAATCTACGCCAGGATGATAGTAAAATCTCTTATCCTCAAATGAAATGATGCATTGTATAAATTTATCCGGCACATTTTCATCATAAGGAAATCGCCATTGCCCATCGGCTGCAATGGATGCATTTAAAAGATTACCATCTTTATCTTCAATTACAAAGCATGTAGGGTTGTTGAATAATTTTGAAGGAAGGGTGAACCAAAACCAGGTGAATAAAGCAACTGCGACTGTAAAGAATATTTTTATTTTGAGAGGGATTTTTGACATTCGGATTTACAATGACTGAAGTTGAAATATAGATACAGATTTATTATAACTAAGCAAAAGGTTTCAATACTTTTTGAAATTTATTTTACATCTTTTCAGTTTAAATGATTTCACTATTTAAAATATATTTTCAAATTATGAAATTTTATTAACTTCGCAGGAATGGTAATTATTTCGCACAAAGCTATAAGAAAGTTTGCAACGGAATACCCAAAGTTTATGATTCCACTTGAACGATGGTATTCAATAACGATGAATGCAGACTGGCAAAATTTTAGTGATATAAAAAAACAATTTAATTCTGTAGATGCCGTTGGAAATGGTTTATTTGTGTTTAACATCAAAGGCAATGATTGCCGTTTAATAGTGAAAATCATTTTTAGAACGAGAACGGTTTTTATTCGTTTTATCGGGACACATAAAGAATACGATTTATTGAATATCCAGGAACTGTAATATAGAAAACAATGAAAAAGATAAACTCAGAAACAGCGTATAACAAAGTATTAGCAGAAGTAAATAAACTTATGCACAAAGGTGAGGAAAATCTTACTGACGATGAAGCAAATAATATTCTCAGCATGGCAAAAGCTATACAGAATTATGAAAAAGTCAATTACCCTTTTCCTATGCCCAAAACCATAAAAGAAATTGTTGAGCTTAAAATGTTTGAGAAAAAATTAAATAAGGTAAGCCTTGCAAAAATATTAGGCATCGGCGCTCCAAAACTCAGCCAGATACTGAACAATAAGCGTGAGCCTGATGTTCCTTTTTTAAAAGCATTGCACGAAAAATTAGGCGTAGATGGAAATTTTATTTTAGAAAGGGTGTAGGAAAACTATTATTAAAAACCTATTGATAATATTTTAGAAAGACAAATGAAATATTTATTTCACGAGGTTTCAGTGCAATCATCTTACTCTTTTAATTTTCTGATTTCATCTTCTGATTTTAATTTCTTTGCATTCAATGTGCTCACAATCTTTTTTCCGGATTTCACTTCAATTGCTTTTCGTGTATTTCCTGCAATGGTCCCGCCCTGTTGGGCAATTTTTTTATTGTCATCAAAAGTTTTTGGATCTCTTTCTTTGCTGATCTCTGTAGTTGTAGCCTCTGCAAGCATATTGAGCACAAGCTCAAGGTTGGTCATATTATCTCTAAGGTTTTCCTTTTTCAGATTTTTATGTTGCTTATATTGTTTCACTGTTTTGCCGCTCCATGCCTGTGTAATAATATCAGTGAGCGTTGCAAATTCCTGTCCCTTTTTTACGCCATGATTCTCCCATTCGTCTGTCAGCTCTTTTCTTACTTCAATACTTTTCAATCGTTGGTTAATCCATTCTTTGCTATAGCCGAGTTTTAAATAATTTTCCATTGCCCTGTCAATACTTTTTTCCGGGTCTTGTATTTCTTCAATTCTTTCATAACCCGTTTTTGCAAGCCATTGTTTAAAAGGTTCGGCTTTGGGGGAAGGAATGGATTGAATAAGACGAAGCAGTTGTTCGGTATCAGCAACATCAGTAAATCGCATTTTACCATCGGCGGCTTCCATTTTCAAAGCGTGACAGTTCGTCACGGTTTCATTTCCTTCTTTTTTCAATCTTTCTTTAAGCTTACGCCAGTAGGCTAATTGATTAATACTTTCGGTAAGTATTCCAACAACATCAGTGATTGAGAAATACCATATTTCCTGATCGGCATCCCATTGACTGCGGATTTTTTTGTCTTCAAATAATTTTATGTTGGGCACAGTATTTACAATTTAATAATAAGATTTTGAAATAAGGGGAAGGGTGCGAAGAGACTATTTCTTAACTTATTTTCCTTCTTCTCCATTTAATAACTCTTCTGCCAGCATCTTTGCTTGTATGATAACTGTCTCAACTGCTTTTTCCTGAAGGTCTGGTGGATAACCATGCAAGCGTAAAATTCTACGTATATTTCGTCTTAATGCTGATTGCACACTTTCTTTAATTGTCCAGTCAATGGTTGTACTGTTACGAACCGTTTTTAAAAGTTCCTGTGCAATATGTTTTAAAGTCTCGTCACCAAGAAGTGCAACAGCACTGTTGTTTACTTCTAATGCTGTGTAAAAAGCATATTCCCTAAAGTCGAGTCCGAGTTTTTCACCTTTCTTGTCTGCCGCTTTTATTTGTTCAGCAAAAGGAATTAAAACTTTTTCTAAAAACTCGACGGTGTCAATCATTCCATTGTGATAGCGTTTGATAGCGTCTTCTAACATTTCGGAAAACTTCTTACTCTCAACTAAATTAATTTTTGTTCTTTTTTTAATTTCGTCTTTGAGTAGTCTTTTTAATAACTCAACGGCCAAATTCTTTTGAGGCAAGTCTTTTAACTCCTGCAAAAAACGTTCATCTAAAATTTCAATGTTTGGTTTTTTCAAACCTGCTGCATCAAATACATCAATTACTTTATCGGCTGTGATGGCTTCTGAAATAATTTGTTTGATAGCTGTTTCAATTTCTTCGTCACTTTTTCCGCCTTCGTTACGGTCTGATATTTTTACCAGTCTTGCTTTAATAGCTTGAAATAAAGCCACATTATCCCGAATGGCAATTGCTTTTTCGTGCGGTACAGAAATGGCAAATGCTTTCAATAAATTTTTTGTATTCTCCACAAAACTTTGTTCCCCGTTTTCCTGACTGAAAATATAGTCAACAATTACAGGGATGAATTTGAGTTTTTCTTCCGGTGAAAGTGTAAAGAATTTCTTCCAATCAAAATGCTTTAACTGGTATTCAATTGCTTCATACAATTCCAACATTTTTGCAACTGCTAGTTC
>DASYOM010000206.1:0-17787 GCA_036007765.1 Chitinophagaceae bacterium
AAAGATGGAGTTGGAAGGGAGCACAGCATATGCTTAACCTGAGAGTTGTGAGGAAAAATAATGATTGGAATAAAATTATTGAATTAGCAAAGACACCTTTCAAGGCTGCCGCTTAAAAGCGACATTTTGAAATGCACCCAATTAGAGTCAATAATCAAGATATTGTACAGAACTTACAGGTTAATAGTACAAGTTGTAATAAGTGGCAAAATATATCATTTAATTTTAATTCAGGAAGCGCTACTACAGTTCTAATAGAAATTTTTGATGACGATTTATTTAGAGATGCCAATGATTTTGCATTGGATGACATTTATTTCTCGAGATGCCGCGTTCGGTATGATGATGTTATCGTTAGCGTAGGCGCTCCTCAGATTTCCACCAGTAGTTATTTCTATTGGGATGTCAATCATCCAATAGTCCCCAATTCACATAACTACTTTTGTACGAAGTGGGAAAATAACCGTTTTAGTCATTTTATATCTAGCGTCACTTCCGGCAATACTTGGTACATTAACGATGTCGCCATTGCTTCCGGCGGAGGAACTTATTTTGGTTTAAATGTAAGTATTAACAATAATATGGAACTGATAATAAATGGCCCGGATAATTCATTGAACGAATTAAAAGTTCAGGTACAAAGATGTGGTTTACTTAGTCAGGCCACATATATTCAAGTAACGCCAATTCCAATAGGTGATGCAAATGGAGCTGAATTTTTGGGAAATTACAAGCAGAGTTATACTGCAACTTATGGAAACGGTATTTACAGCCTTGGATTTGGAACGAGATATGCATGGTCAATTCCAGGTGTGACTTTTTCTCAGGCAAGTTCTTTAAGCCCGACTATATCAATTACTTTTCCGGCTAATGTTACGACACCTACGTTAAATGCAACGTTAACCGTAACTAATGCACCACATTGCAATGGTAGTTATCCTTATTATCTTCAGTATAATCCTAATATAACAACTCCGATAAGGAACGATTTAAAGATTTTTCCTAATCCCGCTATTAATGAAATTCTAATTTCGAATGTTGATGCTGGTTCTTATAATTTAGAGCTACTAGACAATACCGGAAGCGTAATAAAGAAAGTAAAATTAACAAATGGCCAAAGTCAAGTTAAGGTAAATATCTCCTCTTTATATTCAGGCGTTTATTTTTGTAATATATATTCTTCGAAGGGAATACAAAGAAAGCAATTTATTGTTTCTATTCGATAAATACTTAATGAAATTGTTTATTGATTTTTTGGGATTTTGTAACTTATGCGCAAATGGAGATTTATAGTTGTATTATTACTGACTTTTTCTCAAAGTAAAGCTGCTCATATAATCGGAGGCGAGATGATTTATGAGTATCAAGGTCCAGGTTCTGCGCCAAATACCAACCGTTACATTATTACCTTAAAGCTTTTTCGCGATCAGCTTACTACAGGGGCAGCAATGCCTACTGACGTCGCTATTGGTATTTTTAATAATGACAACGGAAGTCAAATTCCCGGGCCCGACCCCACTCACCTTTATTTTCTAGTTCCTAAAAACGACGAGCAACCTGTAATTGTTAATGCTTTTCCATCATGTATTACAAACCCTCCTACACTTAATTACCATGTGGGAATATTCATACTAATCATTGATCTGCCAGCAAATGTGAAAGGGCATACCGCAACTTACCAAACTTGTTGTCGCATAATTAATCTCGAAAATGTATTCAATAGTCAAGGTTTAGGAGGTACCGGCTCTACCTATAGCTGTTTAATTCCACCGATACCAGATAAGTCTCCGCAGTTCAATACGAGTATTGATGCGATCTGTAGAAAGAAACCTTTTACTTTAAAATTCAACGCAATCGATCCTGATATGGATTCTTTAGTTTATTCATTTGCACCGGCCAATAATGGGGGTGCAGCTCAAAATTCAGGCAACATTAATCCGGCTGCCCCGCCTTACAGCTCTGTAAGCTATATCAACAACTATACATATCTTACTCCTCTTGGCGATCTCGCAACTATTGATCCGGGTACGGGAATAATAAGTGGCATTGCTCCAGACGTGGGCAAGTATGTAGTTACTGTTTCAGTTAACTCCTATAGAAAGGGTGTATTACTTGGATCACATACAAAAGATTTTATAGTAAATGTTACTGATTGCGATTTTGCAGGCGCCCAGTTAGACCCGCAAGGAGTTACATGTGATGGGTTTAATGTATCGTTTAAAAATTATAATAATTCCCCTCTTAATCAAACATTCTTCTGGACATTCGGTGACCTTGCCACAGGATCTGCCGATACTTCTACCCTACCCGAACCGATCCATGTGTATTCCGACACTGGCATATTCGTTTACAAATTAGTAATTAATCGCGGGCAACAATGTTCTGATTCCGCAACACAGATACAGAAGGTATATCCCGGCTTCTTCCCTGCATTTAATAACATCGGGCGATGTTTAAATACAAATATTCAATTTAAAGATTTTACTAAAACCAATTATGGATTTGTAGATTCATGGAGATGGGATTTTGGAGATCCGCTTACTGGTGGTGACACTTCACTTTTGCAAAATCCAGGCTACACTTATACAAGTGTGGGGAGTTATCCGGTACAACTAACGGTATCGAATAGCAAAGGATGCTCAAAAACAATAAAAGATACATTAGCTATAGTAGATAAGCCATCCTTTAAAATAACTAATGATACTCTTATTTGTTCAATTGATGATCTTCAACTAATGGCATCAGGAGGAACAGGCAATATTTTCTGGAGCCCGGGTTATAACATAAATAATCAAAATAGCTTCACACCAATTGTAAGCCCGAAGGTAACCACAACTTATAATGCTACTTTAACAGAAACGCCTGGTTGTACTGCAACTAAATCTGTTGTCGTAAAAGTTGTCAGTAAGGTCACATTAAATACAGGGAATGATTCTACTATTTGCCAAACTGATTCTGTAAGGCTAAACATTATAAGTGATGGACTCCATTATTTGTGGACACCTTCAGCATCTCTTGTGAACGATACTGCCAAAATCCCTATTGCATTTCCTGCATCTCAAACAACCTTTAATGTAACAGCGAGTATTGGAAAATGCAATACAAATGGCAGCATAAACATTGCGGTTGTTCCTTATCCAAAAGCAAATGCCGGCGCAGATACTACCATTTGTTTTCCAGACAGCTCTCAATTAAAAGCTACAGGAGGAAGCTCATATTTGTGGTCTCCAGCAATATTTTTAAATGACCCGGGCGTTCAAAACCCGGTGAGCACTCCGTCTCAATCAATAAAATATATCGTAAGGGTAACAGATATTTTAGGTTGCCCGAAACCAGCATTTGATACCGTATTAATGAATGTGGAGGATATAGTTGCTGATGCAGGGCCTCGTGATACTATAGTTGTAGTGAACCAGCCCCTTCAATTGAATGGCACAGGCGCTGAAGTATTTTTCTGGTCACCTGCTTTTGGTCTAAGCAACAGAGATATTTCCAACCCGGTTGCTATTTTATCAGACAATCAGCAATACGTTCTTGAAGTAAAAAGTGCCGCAGGATGTAAAGCCACTGATACCATAGATGTTATTGTTTACAAAGTAAAACCTGGCTTATATGTACCGAGCGCTTTTACTCCAAACGGCGATGGGATTAATGATGTTTTCAGGCCTGTGCCAATCGGTATGAAATCCATAAAATACTTTAAAGTTTATGACCGGCGTGGCCAGCTTATATTTTCTACAACTGTCCAAAATAAAGGGTGGGATGGAAGGTTCAAGGGAGCGCCGCAGGATTCACAGGTATTTGCGTGGATCGTAGAAGGTTTGGATTACCAGGGTGGATCAATTTTTCAAAAAGGAACCGTTACTTTAATAAGATAACAGGTAATGAATTAATATCTATACCCTTAACTCATATCTTAAATTGTTCAATAATCTCTTTTTCTGCCCTGGAATAATCCGATATTATATCCTGCGCGAATGATTGGGTTGCTTCTTCCAAAGCCATCTATATAAGGTGAATTTTTATCACCCAGAATATCCCATGAGACTGAAATATAATAGTAAGTATTGTTACCACGCTCTCTCCCTCCTGCATAACCACCGCCTACTAAAAGACTACTTGCATTAAGATTATTCTTATCCGGCGTATAGCCGCTATTGTTAGCAGGGATATATTTTAAATGAATCAGGTTATATTCGTACTGGGCAGAAGCAAATAAAAATTTGACCGGGAATAACCTTACAAATGCCCCAGGCCCGTATACCGTTTGACGTAGTTTATCTCCAGGAATTTGATAATCTCTTTGAGAAGTATAATTAAGGTTTAACGTAATTCCCGCATCGGCCCAATTGGTTAAGCTATAACCGAATTGTGGTGTGATCCCAAGTACGGTTGCATAGTTTGAAAACCCTGCACTTACACTTCCACCTGTAAATAATTTTTCTTTTTTAAAGCCTTTCTTTTCATCCCTCTTCTCATCTTTCTTTTCATCAGTATCCTGCGCATAAGAATTAATACATGATGCAAGCAACATAAAAACCATTATTTTTTTCATAGACGTGATTTGTATAATAAATGTTATTGATCATTTGGCAGCCCTAATAATAAAATTGGAATTATAGCAAGGCCGTTCTTTGAATTTTTTTTATTTTATTTCGGTTCTGATAAATATTTTTAGCACATATAAAAGTCGTGGTTTTCTAAATAATCCTGCCCCCGAAAAAAATTTTTAAAAAAATATTATGAAAATGTATCTAAATACGAATTGTATCGTATATTTGATTACGATATTATTCGTAATTAAAATCAACCGTTATGAAATCATTCAATTTAGTTTCCCTGCCCTTGCTCAAATCGCTAATTATTGGCGCCGTAATTTTTTGTTCAATGGCATTTAAAAACCCTTTTACCGGAATGCCCGAGCCTTCTAACTTTCAGCCACAAAGCATACAGGTAGCTGATACGGTTCCAAAAAATGATATCAATATAAACATCGATCTCAGTAAGATTTTAGCAGAGGTTGATATAGCGCTTTCAAAAATTGATTTTGAAAAAATTGCAAAAGATGTTCAACTATCGTTAGAAAAAATTGATTTCGAAAAAATTCAAAAAGATATAGATGTTTCGCTAAAAAGTATTGATTGGGAAAAGATGAATAAAGACATTAAAAAATCTTTAAAAGAAATTGATACTAAAAAAATAAAAATCCAGATCGACAAAAGCCTGAAGGATGCCAGGAAACAAATGAATAGTAAAGAATTCAAACAATCGATGGAAAAAATGAAGGAAATAAATATGAAAGAAATTAAAGAAGATTTAAAAAAATCAAAGATCGAGCTTGAGAAAAACAGGGAAGAATTAAAAAAAGAATTACTAAAAATGAAAGCAGAGGCTGACGAAAAAGATGCAGCATTGCTGGATAATTTTGGGATTGAAAAAAATATTTTGATCTTGATTTAATTATCCGGTCATTCATTGTCATTATGGAAATCGAATTAAAAAAAAATCGTCTTACTATTGAAGACGGTTTTTTGATTTTATAAAATAGCTTGTTTTATTATTATTGATCCCACCAAAGTCGTTGTGTTACATCTGTTACCGAAGGTACATTGGCGCTGTTTCGTGAAGTCTCCACTGTTGGGTAAACCAATCGCCGCACAAAGTCAGTAGTAACAACATTTTCTGGTAGTTGAAATCCCTTGTACCCATAATCAAATCTTCTTGCATCATCCCAGGTTACGGGCATTAAAAATAAAGCCTTGTATTTTTCTTTAAAAATAAGGGCGAGTGTAAGGCTGGCTTCACCAACTGAGACAGAAGCATTATTGATGTAAGCATCCCGTGCAGCAGGCGCCACACCCATCTTATTCATATTAGCACGAATACCTTCAAGATAAGCAGCATAAGCCCGTGGTAAATCATTGCTTCGAAATGAGGCTTCGGCTTCAATAAATTTCATCTCCTCATACGTAATGATATATAATGGAGAATTTGTACTTGAATAATATCCATTAAGATCAACATAAGATTCCTCCTTATCGGTACCAGTCCCAACTCTATCGCCACCATTGCGTGTGCCACGATAATCACCAAATTGGGTAAGGCTGGCTGTGAGCGGGAGCCGTGGGTCAAAAATTCCATAGGTAGTTGCATTCATTGCATCGACATAATTTGTAGACAGCCATCCATCCAGATTTAAAGTAGCATTGTCAACAGCTTCCTGGTTCCATGGATTGCGAACATCAAAAGTAGTAATGAATGCATCATTCGCAGTGGATGTGTAAGCGGCTGCAAGCTCAGTAAAAATATTAGTTGTATTGTACTGTGTTGTTTTACTTAATTGGTTCAATAATCTTGCTTTCAAAGCATGTGCAGTTTTTACCCATGCAGCAACATCACCATGATGAATAAGATCTGCGTCGGATGATAAATTATAAATTGATAGCCCGCTTTTTTGAATTGTAACAATACCATCATCAAGCAAGGAAAGGCAGCTATCAAAAATTGTTTGGGCATCATCATATTTTGGCGTTAAGCCATCTCCGGTAAAAGCATCTGAATAGGGTGCATCGCCCCATAAGCTATGTACCAACTGTAGGTTCATTGCCATCATTATTTTGGCAGCACCCTGGTATTGGAAAGCGCCCCTTTCCTCCGCAAGTTTTTGCATATCATAAATATCAGTCATGTTATCGTATAGCGAAGTCCATGTATCACTGGCATCGATCGGTTCATAAGTATCAGTTTCGCCGCCCCCGCTGGTATTGGCTAGATATTGTACATAGTAAGATGTGATATTGGATACCCTGAACACATTCAAAGCTGTGTTTTGGGTAGTGCTTATCAGTAAACCATTAATGGGAGGTGTAGTAGAAGAGTTTGGGTCTATATTGACATCCAGATATTTTTTACAGGATGCTAAACCCCCTACTGCCAAAAAAATGAATAGATATTTTATTATTAATTTCATGATCAATAGAATTTAAAAGTTAATATTTATACTAACAAGAAAACTGCGAAGCGCCGGATAAGTAAATCCTGAAAATGCATCTACATTGCTACCCGAACTTGTACTGCTTGACTCTGGATCGAACCCTGTATAATCAGTAATCAATACCAGGTTATTACCCGTTAATGTAACTGCAGCATTTTTAATAATGCCTTTCTTCAAAATTGTTTCTGGCAAATTATAAGTTAAATTAAGATTTCGTAACCTTACCCAGGATGCATCTTCTATAAAATTTTCTGTAACTCCACGATATCTGGCTCTATAAAATCCTGCGCTGCCATAATTCACGCCATCAGGGCCTGTGCCCTGGCCAAGCCATACTGGTTTAGTATTGCGTGTGCCGTCTGCAAGCACTCCGTCAAACACTATTATGTCATTGCGGTTCTCCGTGTATTTTGCGATGCCAAATGCAGCTTCAAAATTTCCCAATTGATTATAACGATATTGCCCTTGCTGTGTTTCCCATAGAAAAGACAATGCGAAATTTTTATAACTAAAAGTATTGGTAATTCCGCCAATCCATTTTGGTTGAGAATTACCAATTAGCCGCTGAGTTACATCACGTGCCGGAAAGCCACTTGAGGCTATAACAATCGGAAGATTCCGATCCAATTTTATTCCATCATCAGTTTTACCTCCATAATATCTCTGATATGTAGTGCCATAAATATTACCCACTGCATAGCCGGGCACATATTTCAGAGTGGGTGAAGAACCGCCATAACCAAATTGTGACCCTACTACAATTTCAGTTAAGCTTTCATTTAAAGAAAGCACTTTGTTTTTGTTTGCAGAAAAATTCAAACTAACATCCCATCTAAAATTGGTGGAACGAACAGGGTTTGCATTCAACGACAACTCAACTCCCTTATTTTCAATTTCACCTGCATTAAGAATGAAATTTGTAAACCCAGATGTTGGTGAAACAAATACCGGAATAATTTGATCGCGGCTATTCAATTTATACCAGCTAAAATCGAGGCTTAACCGATTATTGAGGAACCGCAATTCAGTCCCGAACTCTAAGGTTTTAGTACGTTCCGGTATAAGGCCTGCATTACCTTTATCATCTTTTCTTGTCCAGGCAACCTGGTTAGTAGAAGTTATAACCCTCGTACCATAATATACCCTGGTTTTATAAGGATCAGTATCCTTGCCTACTGCAGCCAATGAAGCTCTAAGTTTTCCAAAGCTTAACCATGAAGGCATTTTAAATTGGTCTGAAAAAACATAAGACAAACTTGCTGAAGGATAGAAAAAAGAATTGTTGGGTGTTTCTAATGTTGATGTCCATTCATTGCGCCCTGTTACATCCAGGAATAAATAATTGTCCCAACTCAAAGTAAGATCGCCATAAGCGCTTACAATTCTGTATTGCTGTTCATACTGTGTAGTAGAGCGTACTTTGGCATTATTTAATGATAGTAATGTTGGCAAATCCAGTTCAGAACCATTAGATAGCAGCCGGCTGTATTTAATATCACGAACTTCATTGCCTGCACGTAATGTAGTATTAAATTTATCACTCCAATCTTTTTTAAAAGTAGCCATAACAATCGAGTTGAGAATACGATTGCTGATGCGGTATTCATCAACGAAACCGAGCTCATTATCTTCATGATCAATTTCATTAAGTAACCCTTGTGGCCCCGGCGCCGTGTGCCTTCTGAAATCAGCATAATAGTCCATGCCCAATTTATAATCAACATCGAGCCATGAAACCGGTGAATACGTCATATCAACATTTCCAATTACACGGTTTACATTATCCTTAAAGCGGTTACTGTATGTTCCAAAAATAGGATTGTTGTTGCCTGCCAGGTAGGTTATCATAGTTCCATCGGGCTTAATATAATTTTTTACATCCCATCTTGGCGACCAGTAAGTAAGGCTTTCATTAAAACGATCTGCGTTTACCCGTAATCCGCCGGAGTTAATAAAATTTACCGAGGGATTAAATTTAAATTTATTGCCAAATTTAAATTGCCCCCCCAGACGTGCTGAAATATTCTGGTAATCAGAAAAAGGAATAGTACCATTTTGTTTATAATAAGAAAATGAAGAAGTGAGCAATGCATTTTCGGTACCGCCGGAAAGATTAATACTGCTTCTAAACTGATTGCCTTGCTGGTATCCTCTTGCATAATGATCAAAAAGTTTATTGGGATGTGTTGGATCTAAAGCCTTTGCCTCCTGGACCGTAGGTCCCCAGCTCGGCCAAAAACTTGAAGAATCATAGGCGCCTCCAAAGCCCTGGCTATATTTGAATTGAACATCAGGAAATTTATTTACTTCGTCTATGCCATAACTGGTAGTAAAGCTAACTTTCATAGTGCCAGCTTTGGCAGATTTTGTAGTGATAAGCACGACACCATTTGAACCTGCCTGTCCATAAAGCGCTGTGGCTGCACCGCCCCGTAAAACCGAAATGCTCTCCACATCATCGGGGTTAACATCGGATGCCCTGTTTGATAATCCCCTGATCTCACCTGCATCGTCTACGGTATTAGTGCTATTATCAATCAACACACCGTCTATAACAAACAATGGTTGGTTATTTCTACTAGGGTCTAATGATTTAACGCCCCGGATAATTATACGGGAACCCTGCCCTGGCGCGCCGCCGCCGCTATTTATCTGTACACCGGCTACTTTACCGCGCAATGCATTAACAATATTGGTTTGGCGGCTGGCAATAAGCTCATCACCCTTTACTTCCTGCGCAGAATAACCCAGCGCTTTCTTTTCTCTTTTGATACCAAGGGCTGTTACCACAATTTCAGAAAGGTCCTCGTTGTTCTTTAAAGTAATAATAAGATTATTATTATTTCCTGCTTTTAATTCCTGTGTTTGAAAACCCACGGATGAAATAATAATAACAGAATTCGATGCTGGTACATCGATTGAAAAATTTCCATTTTCATCTGCTGAAATTCCGCTTGAGGTTCCTTTTACGATAACAGATGCACTCGGAATTCCTTCTCCCTTTTGATCAAGTACTTTTCCGGAAATTTTCCTGGTTTGGCCGAATACTAATAAGGGAAGGCTTGTAATAAACAATATCCATAATAACAGTAGTTTTGGTTTCATGTGTCGAGTATTTAGTTAGTGATAAGATTATAAAATTATGAAAAAAATACTTTGCGATTCAGAACGAATTGTCATGGGAGGTATTCCGAATTTTCGTTTTGTTTATAAATCAATTAGAGAAACCAAATTTAGTGATATAACAAAAGCAGAATATCCTGAGATCGCAGGCACGATACAAGAAACCTCAGTCATTAAATGAGCCTGACAGCTATTAGCCTGTTTATGGCCAGCGAACAAAAATAGCAAATGACGTTGGACCTTGTAAAGGTTAACCATTCCCATCCATGTAGTAATGATAATGACTTATTGATTATTGACCCATCGACCATTGCCGATTGAGCATTGAGTCATTCTTCAATTCCCCCAATAGAATCAGCCATTTTGAAAGTAAAATGTTTTTGAGAAAGATAGCTGAAAGTAACGACGAGAGCTGTTGCGAAAAGACGGGCTATGGTTGGATAAAATTGCATATACTCTACTAAAACTTTTAAAATAGCATAATTTAAAAGGAGGTTTATTCCCACAATTAAAACATAACGAAACAATTGTATGCGCCCCCTAAGTTGTGATGAATTAAACACAATGTATTTTGATAATAAAAAACCTACAGGAAAACTTACGCAAAATGCCATTAATAAGGCAGCAATATGTGGCTTAAAAACAATAAAGCCAAGATCAAGGTTTTGCTTATGAAGAATATAGTTATAGCTTATAAAATAAATAAAAAGATCAAGGATCATATTGCTGCCACCGCAAACCGCATAACGAAAAGTTTGCAGTGGCATGAACTTAGTGAAGGCTGGATAAAAAAGATCTATGAAATTAATTAGTCTTTGACGCATTATTATTTTGCATAAACATAAAACTAAAAATTTCCAATCAAAATCGACCGGGAATTTTTTTTTAAAATATTTGAAAATTATTTAATTACATAACGCAAGCCGATGCCAAGAGCGAGAGTAGACCCGGTGCTGGGAGCTAAATAAAAAATAGGGTCAAAACCAAGGCTTATATCAATAGGAGCATCAGCAAACTTATAATCAATGCCACCCGTAAGGCGCAAAGCAAATGTGGTATTACTGTTTCTGCCTGTACCAAAACCAAGCAAGCCGCCACCGCCTACAAAATATTGTAACCCTTCTGCACCTGCTATAGGCGCCTGGTATTCGTAAAGCCCTTCAAGGCCAACTCCGCCACTGAAGAAAAGTAATGATCCTTCCAAAGCAGTATGCTCAGATGTTGAATGCCTTATATTGAGGCCTCCGATTGAACCATCGCCAGTGTAAAATTTTGCACCGAATGCAGTCGTATATTCCTGCGCATTTGCTGCAGCAATAGTAATGCAGATAAAAGCAAAAATTATTAAAGCTTTTCTTTTCATAAAATTAATTTAAGGGTTTAGTACTTTTTTAAAAGGTTTGCAAAAGTATTAATTCTAAAAATTCATCTGCAAATCTTCATATACTTAGATGCAAGGTATTCATCGTAAGTATAATTTGTCTTTTGAAAAGTTTAAAACTTTCAAAAAGTTTTGTCGAAACTTTTCAATTATATAATTCTGCGTGCAAATCTTTTATCCGCTCATCTTCGAGGTATTCATCGTAAGTGCAAAGCCTGTCAATAATTCCATTAGGTGTAATTTCAATAATACGATTGGCAACAGTTTCCATAAACTGGTGATCGTGGGTAGTTACTAAAACAATTCCTGGAAAAGTTATCATACCATCATTAAACGCTGTGATACTTTCAAGGTCCAGGTGATTGGTAGGCTCATCTAATATTACAACATTAGGATTTTGCAACATCATACGGCTTACCATACACCTTACTTTTTCTCCACCACTTAGCACCGTAGTTTTCTTCTTTATTTCATCGCCGCTGAAAAGCATTTTCCCCAGGAAACCTCTTAAAAAATCTTCATCAACATCAGTATAATGATCGGGAACATATTGCCTGAGCCAATCCATCAGGGTAAGATCGCCAGTAAAAAATTCAGTATTATCGTTGGGAAGATATGCAGTAGTAATGGTTGTCCCCCATTCAAAAATTCCGCTATCGGCTTTCATCCTGTTATTAATAATCTCAAAAAATGAAGTAAGCGCTACAGGATCCTTGCTTAGAAATGCGATTTTCTGGCCTTTTACAATATCAAAATTTACATTGCTGAAAAGCTTTCTGCCATCAATACTTTTACTAAGCTTCTGAACATTCAATATCTGGTTGCCGGCGTCTCTTTCGGGTTTAAAGATAATGCCCGGATACTTCCTGTTACTCGGAGTGATATCTTCAAACACTAATTTATCGAGTGCTTTTTTACGGGAAGTAGCCTGTTTACTTTTGGATGCATTGGCGCTAAAGCGTGCAATAAATTCAAGAAGGTCTTTTTTCTTTTCATCCATCTTTTTATTCTTATCCCCTGCCTGCCTTGCCGCTAACTGGCTACTCTCATACCAGAATGTATAGTTGCCGGTGTAAATTTTTATTTTTTGCTTGTCAACATCGGCCACATGCGTGCATACAGCATCAAGAAAGTGGCGATCATGGCTTACTACAAGAACAATATTTTCATAATCTGCCAGGAAATTTTCAAGCCATGAGATTGTTTCTACATCAAGATTATTTGTAGGCTCATCTAATAACAAAATATCAGGATTGCCAAAAAGTGCCTGCGCAAGTAATACCCTTACTTTTATATTGGCGCCAATATCTTTCATCAATAACTGATGAAGTTCTTCAGGCACTCCTAATTCATTTAAAAATGTAGCTGCATCACTTTCCGCCGTATAGCCACCCATTTCACCAAACTCTGCTTCCAGTTCACCTGCCTTCATTCCATCTGCTTCACTAAAATCTTCTTTCATATAAATGGCATCTTTTTCATTCATTACGTCCCACATTCTTTTATGCCCCATCATTACTGTATGTAATACGGTCACTTCATCAAACTCAAACTGGTCCTGCCTTAACACAGCCATACGCTCACCGGGCGTAATGCTTACAGTTCCTTTATTGGCCTCAATTTCTCCGCTAATGATTTTTAATAAAGTCGATTTCCCCGCTCCATTCGCCCCGATAATCCCGTAACAATTGCCTTTGACAAAGTTTAGATTTACTTCATCAAACAAAACTCTTTTGCCATAAGCCAGTGTTACATTATTTACACCTATCATGCTAATTGCTTTTTTTAAAGGCGCAAAAGTAAGAAGAATGAATTTAAGAATTGAGAGTTAAGAATTAAGAATTAGGGAATAAAACGTAATTGCTCCATTCTCAGACGATAGATAATGGTAAGAAATGCCGAGAATCGTACATCACACATCGTACATCTTACATAGAATTTGATGCGTTCTATTGCATTATTGCTTCCAAATTAATCCTGTCAGGATAGTCAGTAATAATTCCATCTACACCCATTTCATAAAGTTTTTTTGCTGATGGAAGATCATCAACTGTCCAGGGGATTACTTTTATTTCTCTTTCATGAAGTGAGTCAACAATTTCTTTTGTTAGAAGAATATATTCCGGGCTTAGAATATTGGGGTTAAATCCATATAGGTTTCCAAAACCTTTAACAGGAATTTTTTGATTTTCGATAAGCAGGGATAATTTCATGGTTGGATATTTTTTGCTCACGAGTTTCAAACTTCGCGGATCAAAAGATTGTATGATCACCCTGCTCTGAATTCCTTTCTTTTCTATAACATCCATTAAAAGATCCGCGAACTTTTCGGGTTCCGGATGAAAAATATTATCTGTTGTATTGGTAGATTTAATTTCAATGTTATACATCACCTTAGGATGATTCGTTTTTATAAGATATGCTTCCACGGAATCAATTAATGTTGAAAGCAATGGTTTTTGAATCTTCATTTTTTGCTGAAAAGGGAAGCGTGGATGCGGCCTCATACCCACATCAAACTTTTCAACGGAATCGTAGGTCATTCTAAAAATATTATATTCCTTTTCTTTCTTTTCTTCAATAGAATCACCGGAAGGAAGCGTTGTAATCTCATGATTAAAAAATGGCTCATGGCTTACAACAACTTTATTGTCTGCGCTAATTACCACATCCATTTCAAGAGTATTTACATCTAAGTCAATCGCCTTAAGCATTGCAGGTATTGTATTTTCAGGCATTAAGCCCCGGCATCCGCGATGGCCTTCGAGATCAAATTTTGGGGCGGTTGAATTTTGGCAGGACATAAAAATAAGGGCGATGAAAAATAATGAATTCAATTTCATATTATGAATATTCCGGCTAAAGTAAGAACTAAAAGTTACCGAAATAAATGCCCCATTAGCGATCAGGAACTTTTCCTTTTGTAATGAATAAGCCAGTTCGTTTGCCAGGTTGTTCCTTTATCTTTTGTTGATTCCCATCTCCAGTCGAATTTATCAGGAGTAATATTATAAAACACCATTCTTGAAATCATTTCTTTGCCATCTGGTAATTTTTTCGGTTCGGTAGAAAGTGCCATCATTCCATGTTCAAATGAACCTGATAAGGCGATATATTCTCCCTGGTTATCTACCCACGTTTGCTGCCATAATTTTAATTGCGGATTGTACACACTCCAGCTGCTTCCTGAATATTTCATAGCTGGATCATAAAAATTTTCATTTACTGTACATCCATCCATAATTTTCTGAATCCTGTTCGTGCCATGGCTTGTATCGTTCCAGGTAAGTTCCCAGTTGCCAACCCAAAAATCAAATTGAGAAGATTCGGGAGAAGAGCAGGGTTTTTGATTATTATTAGTTTGTGCGCAGGATATTACAGAAATAAAGAATAAAAAAGTGAAAAATATATTTCTTTTCATAGCAAAAGTTTTACTGATAAATTTACAAATCCCTATTATGATCTGATTGCCCTTTATACTTTTATTCTACCGCTAAACCTTATCAATTACGGAAGAAATTATTGAACAACTAAAGTTAATTTTGCAACTTATTTAAAAATATGTCTTTTACAACCACGATACAGTTTGCCGCCATTGAGAGCCTTGAAGAGTTATATGGAAGACAGTTTTCTGAAAAAGATTTCCAGGTAAATGAAACCAAGGTTGAATTCGAAGGGGATTATACTGTTGTGCTTTTTTCATTGTTAAAACCTCTTAAAGAATCTCCTGAAAACCTGGGAAAAAAATTAGGTGATCTTCTTATAAAAAAGCATGCTAATCTCTTTTCAAATTATAATATCATCAAAGGTTTTTTAAATCTTAGTTTATCCGATGATTCTCTTCTAAATCTTTTGAAAGAAAATTACAATGACGTTTGCTTTGGAAAAAACCCTTTGAACCATAAAAAAGTTATGGTGGAGTATTCCTCACCAAATACAAATAAGCCGCTGCATCTTGGCCACTTAAGAAATATTTTTATCGGATGGAGTGTTTCTGAAATTTTAAAAGCAAATGGAAATGAAGTTTACAAATCAAGTATCGTAAATGACAGAGGTATTCATATTTGCAAAAGTATGATCGCATGGCAGGAATTTGCGAATAATGCAACTCCGCAATCAACAAACACGAAGGGAGATCATTTTGTAGGAAATTATTATGTAAAATTTAATGATGAATATAAGAAAGAAGTAAAAGAAATAGTTGATGAAGGAAAGCCCGAAGCAGAAGCTGAAAAAGAAGCGCCCATTATGAAAAAAACGCAGCAGATGTTGCTGGATTGGGAAAATGGAAAGCCGGAAGTTATTGAACTCTGGAATAAAATGAACGGCTGGGTGTATAAAGGTTTTGATGAGACTTACAAACGGCTGGGAACTGATTTTGACCAAACATTTTACGAGAGCAAAACATATATTCTTGGAAAGGAGTTTGTAAAAAAAGGTTTGGAGGATGGTTCATTTTATAAAAAAGAGGATGGCAGTGCTTGGATCGATTTGTCCGATGTAGGCCTTGATGAGAAATTATTGTTAAGAGGTGATGGCACATCAGTTTATATAACACAGGATATTGGTCTTGTAAAACAAAAATTTGAAGAATACCAGTTGGATGAAAGTATTTATGTAATTGGCGATGAGCAGATCTATCACATGAAGGTGCTTAAAGAAATATGCCGCAAATTGGGAATGCCTTTTGCAGATAAAATTTTTCATTTAAGTTATGGCATGGTTGAGCTTACTACCGGTAAAATGAAAAGCCGTGAAGGAACCGTAGTAGATGCTGATGAACTTATTGATGAAATGGTCGAGACTTCAAAAAAACATACCGAAGAACTCGGAAAAGTAAAAGATTTTACAAAAGAAGAATTAAAACAGTTGTATGAAATTTTGGGATTAGGTGCAATGAAATTTTATCTCTTGCGTGTTGATCCAAAGAAGCGCATGGTTTTTAACCCGGAAGAAAGCATAGATTTTCATGGTTTCACAGGGCCTTTTATACAATATACTTATGCCAGGATAAAATCTATTTTAAGAAAGGTTGGAGGCCCAATAGGGTCAATGGTCAATGGTCAATGGTCAATAAATAAACTTCTTCCGCTAGAAAGGCAATTAATAATTTTTCTTGAGAAATATTCAAATGTTATTTCACAGGCTGCAGAAGAACTTAATCCATCAGTGATCGCCAATTATGTTTTTCATTTAGCCAAAACTTTCAATTCATTTTATGTTGAACATTCTGTAACTAATGCAGAAAGTGAAGAAAAGAAATTACTGCGTTTACAAATCTCAATGATGACTGCAACAGTAATAAAAAGCGCAATGCAGTTATTAGGAATTAAGGTCCCGGAAAGAATGTAGGTGAATGATATTTTTTGTCATTTGCTTTAAATCACGGGCTCGAACCATTTACAACAATTTTATCAAAACTGCGTTTAGCTTTCGCAGTTATATTGCCAAATCGTTAATTAGTAGCGTAAACTACTTTTAAACCATCAATGCTGTATATTTGCAAACAATTATATACTCCTACTTAGCAGACTGGATAATCTTCCGTACAGGTAAAAGCTCATCAAGTCATAGGTTCTGAGCATATTCGAAAACAAACTTTCATTTATCATTTTCGATCCAGGGAAGTTATCATTTACATTAAAATAAAATATTTTGAATTTTAAAGAATTGCATTTAATTGCGCCTATATTAAAGGCACTCGAGGCAGAGGGCTATACCGTACCTACTCCTATCCAGGAACAGGCGATACCAGATGTGCTCAAAGGAAAAGACCTTTTAGGCTGTGCTCAAACGGGCACTGGTAAAACCGCGGCATTCGCTATCCCCATTTTACAGAATTTATTTTTGCAAAAAAATCATGAAGTAGCAAATGACAATATCAAAGCATTAATACTTACACCGACAAGGGAACTTGCCATACAGATAGATGAAAGCTTTGCATCTTATGGCAAACATACCGGCCTTAGGCATACAGTTGTTTTTGGTGGAGTATCTCAATATCATCAAACGAATCAATTACGCAGAGGTATCGATATATTAATTGCCACTCCCGGAAGGCTGCTCGATTTAATTGCGCAGAGATTTATCAACCTGCAGCACATAAAAATGTTTGTATTGGATGAAGCCGATCGCATGCTTGACATGGGTTTTATCAATGATGTTAAAAAAATTATTGCAAGGCTTCCGGAAAAAAGACAAACCTTGTTTTTTTCCGCCACCATGCCTCCCGAAATTTCCAGGCTTTCCGCTTCAATACTTACCAATCCCGTAAGAGTAGAAGTTACGC
>DASYOM010000207.1:0-5720 GCA_036007765.1 Chitinophagaceae bacterium
GTATGCTACAGGTTATTTTAACTCAATACATTTCTTCGCAGGATGAGCCAAGTGATTTCATGTGGAGGCATCTTCTTATAATTTATGGAGAGCTTTCTGTAGATGAAGTTAAATGCATAGAAACTAATTCTCCAAAGGCCCTTGAATATATGATATTCAGCCACGCTAACAGCGCCTCCGCTTATAATAATATTATGTTTTCCCGTGAAAATGCAAGGGGGATCCAGGATCACATCACAAAAGAGGTGTGGCAATGCCTTAATGATTATTATCATTTCATTCGCAACGATGATTTAAGAAAACAGGTTAGCATGGCTGATCCGGTTTCAGCGATTGAACAATTAATAAGAAACGGTTTATTATTTACCGGCACGGTTGATAACACGATGACGCGTGGCGAAGGGTTTACTTACATTAACATCGGTAAATTTTTAGAGAGGGCAATTCATTCTGCTGACATTACAAGAATAAAAATGAATGAACTGAATAATAATCAACAGGATAATTACCAGGCCATGAACCTAAGGTATTTATTGTATTCTCTTTTTGGTTTTGAAATGTATTTAAAAACTTATAAAGGAAATTTTACAAAGAAAAATGTACTGGATCTAATATTGTACAATCCGGATTTCCCTCATTCAATTTTATACAGCATGGAACGCCTGTATAAATATTTTGGAAGGTTGAATGCAGAAAGCCTTCCGGAAAATTATGACCGGTTAGAATTTTTGATCGGAAAAACGATGAACAATATTAAATACAGTAATGTGAATGAAAGTGACTTTCAATCTTTAGATGCATTTCTTTTACAAACACGACAGGAGCTTTTTGAGATTTCCGCCGCCTTTAGTAAATATTATTTTGGCAATACTTAAATTTATAAAATGCCTGATTATAAAATAAAACACATTACACGCTATTCTTATTCTTATCCCGTTATTGACTGTACTAACCAGATCATGCTTTACCCGATTATTGATGGGCTTCTGGAAGTAAGAAACCATGAGATTAAGATTTCCAATGATCCCGATGTCGAAACATTTATTGACTATTTTGAAAATCATGTAGGCGTGTTTTCAATAGTAAAACCTCATACGAGCCTTTTGATCGAGTCTGTTGCCGACGTTATTACGAAACCTATCAATTTTCCGGCAGATGATATGAATGCCCGTGAGCAATGGGAGATTTTAAGAAACCTGAAATTTCACACATCTTACATTGATTTTCTGAAACCTGAATTGTTTGCTTCTGCTGCTGAAGTTAGAAATATTTTAAGCGGAATAATTAATGAAGAACTTACTCCATTAAAAAATGGAATACTTGTTTCAGAATATGTTTATAATAATTTCAACTATCAAAAAGGGATTACAAATGTTGAAACAAAAACTGAAGAGGTATGGCAATTGAAGGCCGGCGTGTGCCAGGATTTTGCGCATATACTTCTTATATTTTTACGTATGTTTGAAATTCCTTCGCGTTATGTGAGCGGTTATATTTGCCCAAAAGATAAAGAAATGCGTGGAGAAGGAGCAACTCATGCCTGGGTGGAAGCTTACATTCCTAATTACGGTTGGCTAGGCCTTGACCCCACTAATAATTGTATTGTAAATGACCAGCATGTAAGGCTGGCAACCGGAAGAAATTTTGCAGACTGTACTCCTGTAAAGGGCACCTATAAGGGCTCTGGTGAACATACATTGGAGGTATCTGTTGAAATAAAAAACGGCACTGCAAAAAAAACGGCCGACAAACAAGGGCTTCCTAAATTTAGTTACAAGGCTAAAAATCCCGGCGAGCCAATTAATTCCTACCGCTATTATCTTGAAGTGCAACAAAAGCAACAACAGCAATAAATAAAATTTATTTACAACAATGAAACATTGGAGCCTGGTATATTAAGCTACTGTAAACACTATAT
Organism: Chitinophagaceae bacterium; assembly: GCA_036007765.1. Lineage (GTDB taxonomy): Bacteria > Bacteroidota > Bacteroidia > Chitinophagales > Chitinophagaceae > Ginsengibacter. The sequence continues at coordinate 1,919 of DASYOM010000207.1, forward strand.
TTTTATATCAATTATTTTCTTGCTGATAATAATTAATTAGTCAATTTCATATCAGTCTTGTCACTTTTAATTTTTTGATTTTTAAAGGTTACTTTCATTTCGCATCCATTGCCTGGAGAAGATATAATCTCAACCGCACCATTATATATTAAAGCCCTGTTCTTAATATTTCTTATTCCTATTCCATCCATTTTTAGAGAACTATCAAAGCCTTTTCCATTGTCGTTTATGACTATTATTAAATTCTTCGCCTCTTTTTTTAATTCTATTTCAACTTCAGAAGCCTCTGCATGCTTTAAAATATTATTGAATTGTTCCTGGATAATTCTATAAATAACCAGTTTGAATCCTACGTCACTTTCTTTTTCATTGTAGCTGGAATGAATGAAACTAATTTTTATATCCTTTATAATGGATATATTTTCAATTAATTTTTCAAGTGAATTAATAAGACCTAAAGTTTCATCCTGAGTAGGTCCGACTAAGGCATGTGATAGTTTCCTCAATTCATCCATTGCTGTCGAAATATATTCCTGGCTCTTTATAATAAACTCACTGTTATTACCAGGTTTTGAAAGGCTATGATTAAGGTAGAGCTTAGATGCGGCAAGCAACTGGTTTACATTATCATGCAATTCTTCTCCAATACCTGCCCTTTCTTTTTCCTGTGCGTTTACAACTGCCCTGGTAATATTCATTTGCTCTTCCACTTGCTGTTCGAGCAATTCCTGCTCCATTAATAATTTCTCTGTTATATCAATAGCAATTACCGAACTATATAGTTTATTATCAATCATGATGGGAGTGCTGTAAACTTCAACTTCTATTAATTCTTTTGATTTTTTATAATGCCTGAACCTGCTACTTTTCAAGTTTCCCTTCCCGGAAATTTTCTTATTAATTAATTGCTTTAGCTTACCAGCATCTTCCCCTGGAATAATATTCATCATCGTCATGCTAAGGAACTCTTCTTTGCTATAACCATAATGTTCTATAGCAGCATTATTTACCTGTAAGAACCTTAAGGTTTCCGGATCATATACCCACATGGGCTGCGGGCTAAGTTGAAATAAGTTGCTATATCTTTTTTGCGATTCCTTAAGTTCTACATTAGATTTTCGCCGTTCTATATTGTAAATAATACTTTTATATAGGGAGGTCGCATTTATATCTTCTTTTAATAAATAATCAGCTACCCCCAGCGAAAGGGATTTAATGCTAAACTCGATATCTGTGAAACCGGTTAATACAATAACGGCGCATCCTGTACATAATGAAATAATTTCAACAATTAATTTTTCTCCATCCATATCGGGCAGCGACAGATCTAAAAGAATTGTATCATAATGGTTTTGTTGATTGGTGAGAAATAATTTTGCTTCTTTAAAATTTTTTACGTGTGTAATATGTGGATCCAAAATCTGCTCCTGGAGATAGTCTTCAATAAGCGTATAATCCCCGGGATTATCTTCTATAATCATTATGCTATAGTTAGTTTTATCCCTTTTCATTTGTAAAAAAAAGTTTAAGTGCCTTATCTTGTTTCAATTCACAAAGCTTTTGAATGTTTACAGGCTTCTCAATGTATTTAATTACTTGTTTATATTCATAGGCTTTTTGCTTGTCCGATTCGTTGGCAGAGGAAGTAACAACAGCAATTAATATATCGTTTGCAACAGGCCATTTATTAATGGCGTCAAGGAAATCCCATCCGTTCATTACCGGCATATTAATATCCAGCAAGATAAAATACATTTTATCCTTGTCTTTATTATCCAAGAGGTAATCGAGCCCAAGTTTTCCGTTTAAAAAAGATAAGGGCTTATCATGAAATGAACTCTTTATGATCATCTTTTTCTGTATCAGAATCACTATCTCATCATCATCAATAATAATTACTTCCAATTTCATTTATGCATTATTAAGTTGTACCAGTTCAGTTTTCTTTACAATATCTTTTACTATCGCATCAAACTCATTTGCAGCATCCAGGATGTGAATAAAATAATCATCTTTTTCAGTATCGGAGAGTTTATGGTTTTGTATTAAATCAATCAATCCCATAATTTTAGCCAAAGGTGCTCTTACAACATGAGATTGTATCCAGGCTATTTCCTGTAGTTTCTTATTTTGGTTCTCTATGGCGCCGATATAATTTAAGCGCTCAGTAATATCTATAGACAGGGCGATGTATGCTTCCCGCCCTTTAAAATCAATAATATTACTTTGTAACTCTACTTGTATTATTTCTCCATTTTTCTTTTTATGCCTGCAAATTACCTGCAGAATCAATGGGTCATGTTCTTTGGGAAAGCAGGAACTCTCTTCAGTTGTATCCTCATCTGGTATTAGTTCTTTAACATCCATGGATAGAAAGTCTTCCCTGCTGTATCCATAATGTTTAATAGCTGCTGCATTAACATCCAGGAATTCTAAAGTACCTGATTCATACACCCACATAGGCTGTGGGCTTAGTTGAAAAAGGTCGCTATACCTTTTTTCTGATTCTTCCAGTTCTTTAATGCTCTTTTTTCGTTCAATAGTATACACAATACTTTTGTAGAGAGATGAAGGACTGATCTCATCTTTTATTAAATAATCAGCCACACCGAGGGAAAGGGATTTAATGCTGAATTCAATATCTGTATAGCCCGTTAACACAATAACAGGGCACCCTCCACTTACCGAAACAATATCAGTAATTAATTTTTCTCCACTATTATCAGGTAAGGTGAGGTCTAGGAGAATAACATCAAAATGCACATCACCGGTCAATAATATGGAAGATGCTTCTCCAAAGCTTTTTGCATGTGTTATTACCGGCATTACCTCGTGATCTAAATAGCTTTCAACTAATATAAAATCCCCTGCATTGTCTTCAACGACCAGGATATTAGCTGTAGGATTATTTTTATTCATGATGTGATTGTGTTTAAAGGTAGCTTCACTATTGTTATCCAAAAGTTTTCTATGGCAGAAACAACTTTCAGAAAAGTATCTACTTCATCAGGCTTTGTAATGTAACAATTAGCGTAATTATTATAGGCAAGTTTTACATCTGCCGCTGATGATGATGTGGTAAGCATTATAACAGGTATATGTTTTAATTTTTCTTCTGATTTAATAAATTTCAAAACTTCATGGCCATTCTTCTTAGGTAAATTAATATCTAATAGAATAAGATCCGGTAAGACTGTATGCTTATTCTCGTTGCTGAAAAAATCAATAGCTGCCTGCCCATCCTTTGCTACAGTTATATGGTTAGCAGTGTTCCATTCTTCAAAAGCTTCAAGAGTAAGAATAATATCACCTTCGTTGTCTTCTACCAGTAAAATATCTATTTGTTTCATATTATTTTTTGGGAATGGTAAAGTAAAATGTGCTCCCTTTATTCTCTTCTGATTCTACCCAGATTTTGCCATTAAGGCTTTCCACAATTTTTTTGGTTATTGCTAACCCAATACCAGTCCCCGAATATTTTTCCCTGTTGTGCAGGCGTTGAAAAATAACAAAGATCTTTTCAAAAAATACCTGTGGTATGCCAATGCCGTTATCGGTTACAGCAAATTGCCAATATTTTTCCTGCTCCTGTAATGAAATGCTTATTTGAACAGAAGACTCTTCCTTACTGTATTTTAAAGCATTGCCAACGAGGTTTTGAAACACTTGCGTTATAAGAGATTTTTGAGAATGAATAACGGGCAGTTTTTCTGTAATAATAACAGCGTTTTTGTCTTCAATTTCTTTATTGTGCAGTGTTATAATTTCACTGATGATGTTATTAAGATCAATTTCTTCCACC
>DASYOM010000208.1:0-37652 GCA_036007765.1 Chitinophagaceae bacterium
CGCTAAATACAACATCAACATACCGGTTAAAAATTGCTACTGCTTCGGGAGGCCAATACCTTTCTGATTTTGTTGAGGTAAAACAAACACCGCAAATAGACAGTTTAAATTATAAGCAGCCAGGAGATCTTACGATTTATGTTAATGCGCATGATGCTGCAAATGCTACGAAATATTATCGTTGGGATTATGTGGAAACATCGCTGTACCAGGCAGAAGGCCAAACTGATATAGGTGTTAATAATGGCCTGATGTATTTTCGCGATTCAACCAATCAAATATATAAATGCTGGCATATTAAAAATTCAACAGATGTGCTGATTGGTTCTACTGCGGCACTAATGGAAGACGTTGTAAACCAGTTTCCTATTATAACTATTCCTCAAAATTCAGAAAAGGTAGGATTACGGTATAGCATACTCGTAAAGCAATATGCCATAACACAAGAGGCATATTTCTATTACCAGATACTTAAAAAAAATACAGAGCAGCAAGGGTCTATTTTTGATGTGCAGCCCTCTCAACTGATAGGCAATATTCATTCGGTAAATAATCTCGGCGAAACTATTATCGGTTTTATTACCGCCAGCAATGTGTCACAGCAACGGATATTTATCCGGAACGATGAGCTTACTAACTGGATGCGATTAAATCCCCAGGGTATATGCGACGCAATTTTCCTGCCCACAAATCCGAATAACTATTTAATATATACTTACCCCGATCCTGACTATGTTCCGTGGTATTTTACCGGCATGGGAACTATCCTCGTTGTTACAAAAAAACCATGTGTGGATTGCAGGGAACAAGGTGGTACTAATATTAAACCTGCATATTGGTAAAAATATTTTAGTGAAAAGAATTTTTAAAACATTTAACGGGATTATGAATTACAGAATTTTGTTTTGCACGATTCTTTGCTTTTTTTTTACCAATAAGATTTTTTCGCAGGAAGCAATACCAGGTATTGAGAAACAATTTGAAACATACAGTAACTACAATTACCAGGAAAAAGTTTTTCTTCATATTGATAAAACAGTTTACGTTACCGGTGAAATATTATGGTTTAAATGTTACATAATAGATGCTGCTAACAATAATCTTTCTTCATTAAGTAAAATATGCTATGTTGAAGTTATTGGCAGTGACAATAGACAATTATTGCAAGCTAAAATAGCTGTTGACTCAGGAACAGGTAATGGCTCGTTTATTATACCTTCTTCCATACGTACGGGAAACTATTTAATAAGGGCCTATACCAATTGGATGAAAAATTTTGATGCCGGTTTTTATTTTGAACAATCCATCAGCATCATCAATCCCGATAAAAAAGCAGATGTGATAAAGATGGATAGCACGGGGCAATATTCAATACAGTTTTTCCCGGAAGGCGGTAACCTTGTGGGTGGATTAAATAACAAAGTTGCTTTTAAAATTACTGATGCTTATGGCAAAGGCACGCCTGCAAAAGGGATTATTGCAGATGAAAAGAATGATACAATTGTAAATTTTGAAGTAGAACGATTTGGTATGGGCACCTTTACATTTACTCCCATAAAAGGAAATAAATATCATGCTGCAATTAAAGTGAATAACAAAACACTTATTAATGCCCTTCCGGAAATTTATGTGAAAGGTTGGGCTTTACTATTAAAAGACGAGGAAAGCATGCTGCATCTAACTGTTACAACTAACGTGGAAACGGAACACAACGTTTATTTGTTTGCTCAAACAAAAGGCTCAGTGAAATTTGCTAAAATGCAATATTTGCAAAATGGATCTGCAGATTTTGCCATTAAGAAATCTGACATGGGCGAAGGTATTTCTCAGCTAACAGTTTTTAATGAAAATAAACAGCCGGTTTGCGAACGGCTTTATTTTAAAAGGCCAACTCACTTTTTACAAATAAAAATTAACAACCCGGGCGCCGATTTCCAAAAGAGAAAAAAAGTAAACCTAAATATTTCAAGCACCGATCCTAACGGGCAACCAGTAAACGCTGATTTGTCTGTAGGGGTTTACCTCCTGGATTCGCTCCAGCCTGCCCAGGAAATAAATATTTTGAATTACCTATGGCTTTCTTCTGATATAAAAGGAACTGTTGAATCACCTCAATATTATTTTGGAAATACAAGTGATGAGCTTGATAAATCAACCGACAACTTAATGCTTACGCAAGGATGGAGAAGATTTAAATGGGAAGATGTTCTGAAAAATACAAAACCATCATTTTCATTTTTACCGGAACGGGAAGGCCACATTATAACGGGAAAGATATTGCCTGGGAATGCCGCCTTACCCGACACAGCAATTCCGGTTTACTTATCTATCCCGGGGAATAATTTTAAATTTTCACGTACTTCATCTTCCACGTCCGGAAGTGTAAGTTTTAATGTCGAAAAATTTTATGGCAGCCATGAATTAATTGCTCAAGCTGGTATAGCGGATAGTAATTACCGGGTATTTATAGACAATCCTTTTTCTGATAAATTTTCTAGGGATGGTGTAGGGCCAATTGACTTAATGCCAGGTATTAAGAATGAAATTTTAATGCGAAGCATAGGTGCGCAGTCAAATAACATATATCAACCCGGTAAAACAGATAAATACTTTTTGCCAAAAACGTTTGACACAACTGCATTCTTCGGATATCCGTCAAAGACATATTATCTCGATGACTACACACGCTTTCACTCCATGGAAGAAGTCATGAGGGAATATGTTAAAGAAGTACGTGTAAGAAACAGGCAGAATACTTTTCATTACGAAACATATAATGAGCTTGAAAAACTTTATTTCAGTGAAGACCCACTTGTCCTCATAGATGGCGTACCTGTTTTTAATATAAATAAAATAATAGAAGCTGATCCGTTAAAAATTAAAAAGATTGATATAACCACCACAAGGCTTTTTCTTGGCGCGAGGGAATACGATGGCATAGTAAGTTATTCAACATACAACGGCGACCTGGCAGGTTATGAATTATCGCCGGGCTCTTTAGTTCTTGAATATGATGGGCTGCAACTTGAAAGAGAATTCTATTCGCCACAATATGAAACCGCAGAACAATCTTCTTCACGTATACCTGACATCAGGAATGTTTTATACTGGTCGCCTCACCTTAAAACAATCAATGGCAAGCAGGATATTTCCTTTTATACTTCAGATGTACAGGGAAAATATTTAGTGGTTATGGAAGCAATTTCTAAGGATGGCCTTGTGGGTAGTGGGCTTCTGAATTTTGTAATTAATAAGTAACTCCTGATATTTATACAACTTAATATTTATAATACTATTATCGATATGATATATAAAATTTGGCGATTTCTACTTTAGGTACGGGCTGTTTATGAATTGAATATTGAAGAAATATAAATAAAAGTTGAATAGACTTATACTAATAACTCTAATTAAAATTATTTTATAATGAGCGCCATTAAATTTCCCTTATAATGAAAAAATTAGCTTTTATTATTATAGTTGTTTTTTCCTTTTTGTTTTCCCTTGCACAAAAAAATGATTCCTGGACTATTGTCGCAGATAAAATAAATCCTTCCGATTATTATGGAGAAACTGTTGCCAACGGAGTAATAGGTATTGTTTCTTCCCCTAATGTTTTACGTTGTAAAGACGTAGTGCTAAATGGTGCATATGATCAATATGGCCGAGGCAGAGTTAGTAATTTTTTACAAAGCTTCAACCTTGTAAATATGAATCTTGATATCGATGGACATAGAATTGGTAATGTGGACGCAAGCAATATGAAACAAGTTCTTGATATGAAACATGCAAGCTTTAAAACAACCTTTGAATACCAGGATAAAGCAACGGTTTCCTATACATATTATGCTTTACGCAATTTGCCTTATACTGTTTTGGTTGATGTAACTATCAATGCAAAAAAAAATATTGAAATAATTCCCGCAAGTGTTATGGAAGCGCCTGACGCATTAAAGGATGTTCAAAATTATTACAATGAAATTGACCGGCCTCATGTTACGCTAAGCTTGCTTTCATCAATTGCAAAAAGCCCAACAGGCAAACTAACTTTTGCGTCTTCCACCACTTTTTTATTTGATGAAGCACATGGAAGTGAACCACGCCTTATTCATGAAATGTGGGATAACAATATGCATCTTTCAAAATTCAAAAAAAGTCTAAAAGCGGGAACTACTTATCATTTTTCGATAGCCGGTGCATCCATCACTACTGCTCAGCATGATGATCCTTTAAATGAAGCAGAACGATATGTTATTTATGCGAAGCTCCAGGGAACAGAGCGATTATTAAAATTTCACAATGCCGCGTGGGATGAATTGTGGAAAAGTGATATTGTAATTGAAGGCGATGAAGCGAGCCAGCAGGATATTCACTCTGCTATGTATCATCTTTATTCATTTGTAAGAGAAGGAACTTCTTATAGCCCGTCACCAATGGGGCTGAGTGGCCTTGGTTATAATGGCCATGTTTTTTGGGATGCTGAATTGTGGATGTATCCTGCAATACTGGTACTTCATCCGGAAATGGCAAAAAGCATGGTTGAATACCGATATGAGCGATTGGCAGAGGCAAAACATAATGCATTTGCTCACGGTTACAAAGGTGCCATGTATCCGTGGGAAAGCGCTGCAACAGGTAATGAAGAAACACCTGTGTGGGCTTTGAGCGGGCCATTTGAACATCATATAACTGCCGATGTTGCGATAGCTGTATGGAATTATTTCGCTGTAACACAGGATACAGCCTGGTTGAGAGAAAAAGGATTTGCAGTTATAAAAGCATGCGCAGATTTTTGGGCTAGCCGTGTTGAAAGAACCGGCCCGGGCCATTACGATATTAAAAATGTAGTAGCAGCAGATGAATGGGCTGAGAACGTGGATAATAATGCATTTACAAATGCCGCCGCAAAAGCCAATCTCCAATATGCAATAATGGCTGCAAATATTTTGAATGAACAACCCGATCCTGATTGGACAGATGTTGAAAAAAATATCCCTATTTTAAAATTGAATGGAGTTACTGCCGAACATGCATCGTATAATGGAGAAAAAATTAAACAAGCCGATGTAAATTTATTGTCTTATCCATTGAAAGAAATAATGGATCCCGCACAAATAAGAAAAGACCTGGAATATTATGAAAGTCGTGTGGGGGAAGGATCTCCGGCAATGACGCACGCTATCTTCGCAATTTTGTATGCAAGATTGAATGATCCTGCAAAAGCACTTAATGCGTTCCATGAAGCGCACAATCCAAATAAGAAAAATCCTTTTGGAGTTCTATCAGAATCAGCTGGTGGTACCAATCCCTATTTTGCCACAGGAGCCGGAGGTTTTTTACAAAGCGCACTTTTTGGCTTTGGCGGTTTGGATATAACACCTAAAGGAATTATACAATTAAAAACTTCTTTGCCCAAACAATGGAAATCCTTAACTTTAACGCAAATTGGCGTGAATAAAAAAACGTTTGCTGTAAAATAATTGAAGAAATTAACTGCCATACTCCTTCTTGCAATCCTTATTTTTAACTGGATAGGCTACCGCTTCGTTGTAGATTACCTGCAGCATAAGGCAGATATTCAATTGGAAGCCCGCCTCGATAAAAAGCAATACGACGAATCTCAATTGATCGAATTAAAAGTTGCAATCCATCTTCCCTACCAAATCAGTTGGGCGGAATACGAACGATACGATGGTGAAATAAGCTTAAACGGAACCTTATACAATTATGTCGAGCGTAAAGTCTCTAATGATACGCTTTACCTGAAATGCCTGCCCAATACTAAAAAGATGCATCTTGAAACTGCAAAAGATGATTTTTTTAAGAACACGAATGACCTGGCTCAAAATAACAACTCTCAAAAGTCCGGCAATTCTAAAACTATGATGTTTAAGAAAATGACCGGAGATTTTTATCAAACAAACCTTTTATTTTCTGCCTCCTTAATACCAGGGCCTGTACATTTATTTGCTGTGTATGTTGAGCAGTATTTACTTTCTTCCACACGGGTTTCTCCGGAACAGCCTCCTGATTTATTTGTTGCATAATTCAACTTCATTCTATTGAATGAATAGCTGAACTGTTAGTACTATATTTCTGCATTAAATCTGATCAGCACAAACCTATTGATATAGTATTTGATAGCGCTAAGTTGGATATGATCCCGAGAATAATAGTTCCTTTGACCTTTTAACTATAATTAATTAATCCGTAGTATATAAATATGTTGTATAAATTTTTTGAATCTATGAAAAGAAATTTCCGCTATTATTTAATGTGGATGGTTCTTTGCGTTATTGTAATTTTTTCTTCCTGCAGGCAAAAAAATAAAGACTATGTCAAAGTAATGCATAATCCTTACTTATATGCGGAGGTAATGCATAAGCTTAATTATGTAATCATTTATGATATTTTTACTCCCCCGGTTGCATCGAGAATATTTGCTTATTCCAATCTTGCAGCGTATGAAGTACTTGCAAAAGAAGGCAAGCATTACAAATCGTTAGAAGGTAAAGTTAATGGGCTGAATAATATACCTGACCCGCCCAAGGATACAAAAATTGATTATCCGTTTGCTTCTATTATTGCAATGACAAAAGTGGGAAAACAATTCACTTTTTCTGATGATACCGTAAAGAATATAATTGATTCCGTAAAGTTGCTTGCGCAGGATTCAGGTATGCCTGATGAACTTTTTAATAATTCTGTAAAGTATGGTGAGCAGGTGGGCGATTCAATAATAGCCTGGAGTAAAAAAGATAATTATGCCCAAACCCGCGGGGCACGCTTTACATTATCCAACGAAGAAGGCCATTGGTCGCCAACACCTCCTGGTTATTTTGATGGTGTAGAACCTTTATGGAAAACTATTAGATGTGTAGTTATGGATTCCGGTAATATGTTTCCACCACCCGGTTTGCCGCCCTTTAGTAAAGATTCAACAAGCGCCTTCTATAAGATGGCAAAAGATGTTATGATCACAGGAACTGGCCTGGATTCAAATCAACAGGCAATTGCTAATTTTTGGGATTGCAACGCTTTTAAATTACACGTGCAGGGACACGCCATGTTTGCTACCAAAGCAATGACTCCTGTTGGCCACTGGATGGAAATAGTGGGCACTATATCTAAAAATAATAATGCAGATTTTTATCAAACTGTATCTGCTTATGCAGGTGTAAGTCTTGGAGTTTTCGATGCCTTCATTTGTGCATGGACTACTAAGTATAGGACCGATGTTATAAGGCCTGAAACTTATATTAACCGGTACATTGACCAGGATTGGATGCCTTACTTACAAACCCCTCCTTTCCCTGAATACAATAGTGCACATTCTACAATCTCGGCGGCAGCTGCCACGGTGCTTGCAGCGATGTATAAAAATACAGCCTTCAGGGATTCCTCAGAGCGGGTGTGGGGCTGGCCCGACAGAAGCTTTAAAACAACAGATGACGCAGCAGTTGAAGTTTCTTTCAGCAGGCTGTATGGAGGCATACATTACAGGCAATCTGTAACAGATGCATATAACCAGGGTAAAAAAATTGGTGCGTTGGTGATGCAAAAACTAACCAAAGAATAAAAAACATTTTTACAAAACAATCAAAACAAACTTTTATGAAATCAATATTATCAATTTTAATAGGCATATTAGTTATGTTTATTTATTCAAATAAAGTGAATGCACAAGGATGCGTTGCAATACGCAGTACAGGAGGTGTATGCTCCATGAACCATGCAGAAAATATGGACACTCTTTCGAAGTGGTCGTTAAATGTAAACAACCGCTATTTTAAATCTTTCCGGCATTTTGTAGGAACTAAAGAACAAAAGCAAAGAGTTGCCGGCGGCACTGAAGTTATTAACCACTCTTATACAATGGATGTTTCTTTGATTCATAATATTAATAAATGGTGGTCAATTGCTGTTGACGCACCTATTCTTGCAAACACACGCTCTTCCCTGTACGAACATGACGGTAAATCAAGGTTTACTACGGAATCATTTGGTCTTGGTGATGTTCGCTTTACCGCCTACAGGTGGATGCTTGACCCAGGGAAATTTCATAAAGGAAATGTTCAATTCGGGCTTGGAATTAAATTGCCAACTGGTGATTATAAATACCAGGATTTCTTTTATAAAAATGATACAACACATATTTTGGGACCGGTTGATCAATCAATACAATTAGGTGATGGGGGTACTGGATTTTCTGCAGAAATAAATGCATACTACAATTTCTCCAGGCACGTAAGTGTTTACAGCAACCTTTATTATTTAGCAAATCCACGTGAGCAAAATGGAACATCGACCGCACGGGGTAGCGTTCCTTCTCAAAGCAGCATATTGTACGGCAGCAGCACCATGAGCGTACCTGATCAATACATGTTAAGAGGTGGTGTTAATTTTTCTTCAAAAAGCCTCACGATTTCTTTAGGAGCCCGTGATGAATGTTTACCGGTACACGATATCATAGGAAAAAGCGGTGGCTTCAGGAGGCCGGGATATATTATATCGGGAGAGCCTGGTATTAATTACAATTTTAAAAAGATAAATGTATATGCATTTGTACCAATTGCAATCGTGCGTGACCGTACACAAAGTGTTCCTGATAAAATAAAAACCAAATTAACCGGAGTTTATTCCCAGGGAGATGCAGCATTTGCAGATTACACAATTAATGTTGGGTTTACTGCAAGATTCTAAATAATATTCAATATTCCGGGCGTAAATTTTTTATCATACAATTACCAAAACTCATAGTATGAACCGAAAAATCACTTATAGAATAAAACGAGCTTGTGTGTTCGTTTTTTCAGTTTTCAGTTTTATCCAGTTATATGCTCAAACAGATGCTGACGGTATTATGATGACCAAAAATAATTTGTGTATAGGTGCAACATATAATTACAGTAGCTGGAAAAATTATTGGGAAGGAACCCATAAAAGAGATAATGCTAACCTTGGCACTGTTTCAACACAGATGTTAGGTATAATGGGAATTTATGGAGTTACTAATAAACTCGATGTACTCTTTGGCATTCCTTACGTAAAAACAAAAGCAACCGGGGGCCAGTTACATGGCATGGAGGGCATACAGGATCTTTCACTTTGGATAAAGTATTTGCCCTTTGAAAAGAAGTTAGGGAATGGTATAATCTCACTGTATACTCTTGCAGGTTTTTCATTTCCTGTTTCGGATTATAATCCTGATTTTCTGCCGTTGGCAATTGGATTGCATAGCAAAAATCTTTCCTTACGGGGCATTGTCGATTATCAAACAGGCGATTGGTTTGCTACCGCCGCTGCAACTTATGTATTAAGAGATAATATTAAGATTTACCGCACATCTTATTATACTACTGAGATGCATTATACCAATGAAGTAAAAATGCCTGATGCAGCCCAATTCAATCTCAGGTTGGGTTATAGAACCCATAAGCTAATTGCAGAAGCACTTTTGAGTAATTGGACAACACTCGGGGGCTTTGATATCACTAAAAATAATATGCCTTTCCCAAGCAATAAAATGAATATGACTACTGCCGGAATTAACCTCAAATATTATGTAAAACAAGTTGATGGTTTATCCCTGATAGGAGGAAGCGATTTAACAATTGCAGGAAGAAATGTTGGCGAAGCTATCAGCTATAACGCCGGTGTATTTTATATTCTTGATTATACCCATTCAAAAAGAAATTCTTCACAAGACGCTAAAAAAAATTAAGATGAAAAAAATAATTTTCTGTGTATTATTATTAATTGTACTTATTGGGCAACAGTCTTGTAATAAGAAATTAGATGAATTAAATTTATCTTACCAGCCTTTAAGCCCTGCTAATATTGATATAGATGCGGGCCAATGGAAACCTTTATTAGCGGTTGCGGATTCGTTTCCTGTCCCTGCGCCTGTAGCGACTGCTACGTCAGTTTATGCTGCGGAATTAAATGAGATAAAAAGCTGGCAAAGAAATATAACAGATCAGCAAAGGCAGATCATTAAATATTGGAGTGCTGGTTCTGTTTTACGCTGGAACGAAATTTTAAGAGAATTAGTTGCAAAGCATAATATTCCACCTTACCAGAAAGACGATGGAACTTATCCTTTCCCGAGTGCAACAAATCCTTTTGCATATCCTGTTTTCCCTTTTTCAAATCCGCCCTATGCAGCAAGAGCTTATGCATATGTAAGCGCAGCACAGTATGATGCTTTAGTAGCTACCTGGCATTATAAAAAATTATACAACAGGTCTGCACCGTATAAAATAGATTCATCAATAAATGCTTTGATTCCAAAAAGTGATTTGCCATCTTATCCTTCTGAAGATGGCGCTGTAATAGGTGCTACTGTTGAACTTATGAAATTATTGTTTCCTGCTGATCTTAGTTATATTGAACAAAAGGCAGATGAGAACAGGTTATACAGAATTATTGGAGGTGCTAATGTAAGAAGTGAAATGGAAGCTGGTGAAGCATTGGGTAAGGCAGTAGCACAGAAATTTACTGCAAGGGCAAGAACAGACAGGGCAGGTGCTGCTATTGGAACTTCAGTTTTGTGGGCACAATTAGAAACACAAACCGCTGCCACCGGTGAAACGCCCTGGATCAGCCAGGAATCTCCCAAACGCCCGCCAATGCTTCCTTTATTTGGTAAGGTGAAAACATTTTTATTTGATTCCGCAGCTCTCATTTCTATTCGCCCTCCGGCTCCTCCGTCTACAAAATCTGCACAGTTTAAAACGGAGCTTGATGAAGTAATGCATTACAGCAAAAATCCCACAACTGAAAGAATGAAGATTGTACAATTTTGGGCAGATGGCATCAACACTTATACACCACCCGGCCACTGGAATACGATTGCAGCGGATGAATTTGTAAAAAATAATTTCAGTGAAGTGCGCTGGGCAAGAAATTTTGCCTTATTAAATATGGCAATGATGGATGCAGCCATTGCATGTTGGGATACTAAATATTTATATTTTAATCCACGGCCTTCCCAGGTAAACCCCAATATTAAAACACTTACAGGCTTGCCAAATTTTCCATCATATACTTCTGGTCATTCAACCTTTAGCGGTGCTGCTTCAACCATATTAGGATACATCATTCCTTCTAAAGCAACCATGTTTAATAATATGGCAAATGAAGCTTCAATCTCAAGGCTGTATGGTGCAATACATTACAGGAGTGATATTGAACAAGGCCTCTTATGTGGGCAACGTGTTGGCGCTTTTGCAGTCGCAAGGGCTAAAACAGATGGCGCAGATTAAATTTTTTGTTAGGTGCGATTAAAGTGAATACTATGCCTGCGTATTTATTTAATGATACCTGATTAACATCATATGCTTCAAATGTTGTTATAAAAGTATTTGCTCAATAGTCAAAATTCTTTATGAACAGACTGCTTTTATGGTTTGGTCTGCTCCTTTTGTTTGGTGCAGAAATATTACGGATATATTTCATTATGCCATTTCCCGGCAGCCAGCATAATGAAACGATTTCATTTGCTTATTGGTTAAGTAATAATATTTTTTGGATAAGAATTTTGGGGTTAGCCTTCGTTGCTTTCCCTTTGATAAATATATTTAAAAATAGCAGGCGCTGGGTAAAGATTGTATGGGCTTCGGTATTGGCTTTCTATGCAGGTATCTTCTTCTTTTTTAATTTCAGCTTTGAGGCTGATAAAATGTTTTATCAACCTAAGGAAAAATTATTTGTAACGTCAGCAACTGATACTAGTAATAAAAACAAACTTGTTATTGGTGTTGTAATTAATGGAGAAGCGAAAGCTTATCCAATTCAAATAATTGGCTACCACCACCAGGTGAGAGATACCATTAGCAATACACCTGTTATGATCACTTATTGCACGGTTTGCAGAACAGGCCGTGCTTTTAGCCCTTATGTTAACGGCAAGTTGGAATCATTCAGGCTTGTGGGGATGGATCATTTTAATGCAATGTTTGAAGATGCAACAACTAAAAGCTGGTGGCAGCAGGCAACAGGTATAGCAATAGCAGGGCCTTTGAAGGGGACCGCTTTAAGCGAACTGCCATCTAAGCAATTAACATTAGATGTATGGTTAAGGCAATATCCGAATTCCCTTATAATGCAACCAGACACATCTTTCAATAAAGATTATAAAGACCTTGCTGATTACGATAAGGGCACAATTAAAAGCAGTCTTGAAAAAAGAGATTCTTTATCATGGAAACCTAAGTCCTGGATAGTTGGTGTCATATATAATCATTCTTCAAAAGCTTATGACTGGAATGAGCTTGTAAAGAAAAAAATGATCCAGGATTCCATAGCAGGTTTACCAATAGTGCTTGCTCTTGAAAAAGATACAGCATCTTTCCATGTATATGACAGGCGTGTAGATGGCTCTGTACTTCACTTTCAAAGTGTAAGCAATAATGATCTGCTTGTTGATCAAAATACAAACTCAACATGGAATATGGATGGCCTTTGTATTGCCGGAACATTAAAAGGTGAAAGACTTGTTCCTGTTCAGGCATACAATGAATTCTGGCATTCATGGCAAACATTTCATAGAAATGCAGAGAAGTATGTGGAGTAATTTAGTTGGTAAATTAGAAATTATTAGAGCCTGATGAATATTCGAATTTCCATCAATGCTGTATAACCAACAATGTCGGTAAACAAAATAGCTGCAAGTTGGCGGGAATGTGGCATATAAAAATTTGTTTTAGAAAGATAATAAAAAGAGGCTTATGAGTTTTCTTAATTTAATTTCAGCGTTTTTTTAAACAAAGGCTTGTCCCACGTTTTAATGTAAATATACAATCAGCCGTGTAGGCCGAAAGAGTACAAAAATTTCTCTTATCAATTAATTGTATATTCGGTATTATTAATTCTAACGATCGCCATGCATACCTGGAGAATAAAGCTTTCCCTTTTTATTAATTATTTTGTTTTCGCTATTTTATTGAACAGTGTAGGAACAGTTATTCTGCAGGTTCAAAATAATTATGGTGTTACGCAAGGCTCTGCAAGTGTGTTAGAAGCATTTAAAGATCTGAGCATTGCGATTGTTTCATTTCTTGTGGCATCTTATATTACAAGAATTGGCTATAAACGTTCCATGTTATTAGCGCTTGCATTGGTTATCATAGCCTGCCTGCTGATGCCATTCATTGGGGGCTTTGCTATGACCAAAGTTTTATTTGCTGTTACAGGAGCAAGCTTTGCGCTGATAAAAGTTTCAGTGTATGCAACAATAGGCCTTGTTACTTCAAACAAAAAAGACCATGCAAGCTTCATGAATTTTATTGAGTCATTTTTCATGATAGGTATCTTAACCGGCTATTTTATTTTCAGCGCTTTTGTGAATGATGCTGATCCTTCATCGAGATCCTGGCTGAAGGTATATTACCTGTTAGGGGGGATTTCTGCAGTGGCATTTATCTTATTATTAAGTTCTTCGCTCGATGAGTCCTCAGTAAAAAGTGAAGAAACAAAATCATTTGCACAGGAGTTTGCTGGCATGGTTAAACTTGTAATCAGGCCGTTAGTGTGGGTATTTATTATAAGCGCTTTTTTTTATGTATTGATAGAACAAAGCATCATGAGCTGGCTTCCTACATTTAACAGCCAGGTGTTGCACATGTCTACAAGGTTAAGTATTCAAATGGCAAGTATACTCGCAGCTTCCACTGCATTAGGTCGCTTTATTGCTGGTATAGTATTGCGTAAAGTTCACTGGTTATTAGTATTGATAATATGTTTATCCGGCGCAGCCATACTTGTTTTACTTGTAATTCCGCTGGCATCAACATTACAGACCGCATCAATAAATA
The DNA here is from genome assembly GCA_036007765.1 of Chitinophagaceae bacterium. Taxonomy (GTDB): domain Bacteria; phylum Bacteroidota; class Bacteroidia; order Chitinophagales; family Chitinophagaceae; genus Ginsengibacter. Next base: position 13,818 of record DASYOM010000208.1, read on the forward strand.
GCTGGGCCGATGCGCCTTTTGTTGCCTTTATATTTCCTGTTATTGGTTTATTGTTGGCACCCGTTTACCCCGCCATCAATTCTGTAATTTTAAGTTCATTACCTAAAAGGCAACATGCGCCAATGAGTGGTTTAATTGTAATATTCTCTGCACTCGGAGGTACTACAGGCTCAATAATTACAGGCCATATTTTCCAGGCTTATGGCGGACAGAGAGCATTTTATTTTTCTCTTGTGCCAATAGGAATCCTTATTATTAGCCTGATATTTTTTAATAGCTTGCAAAAAAAGGCGTCAGGCATTGAGGCGGCTGAATCAATTGTTATTAACTAAGCATTTAATACATTATGGAGGTAAAAACGATTTTTGATTTGGGTGAATTATTTGAACAGGTTCAGTTACAAAAGGTCTTTCCAGATAATAAAACATTTGTTGACTGTATACCCAAAAATAAACTTTCGGTTATTCTGGACCGTTATGAATCAGAAAAGAATGATAAAAATTTTAGTCTTCCTGCTTTTGTTTTAGAATATTTTAGTGAGCCTGAAGAAATGACAACCAATTATAAAAGCGACATTAAAAAGCCATTAACTGATCACATTGAAGAGCTTTGGGATGTACTAACGAGAAAGCCACATGAAACAAATGATTCATTGATTACATTGCCGCATCCATATATAGTTCCGGGAGGCCGCTTCAGGGAAATATATTATTGGGATAGCTTCTTTACTATGCTGGGTTTGCAGGTTTCCGGGCGGGTAGATATGATACAAAACATGGTAGATAATTTTTCTTATTTAACTAATGAAATAGGATATATACCTAATGGTAACCGTGCCTATTATATTGGCCGTTCCCAGCCTCCTTTCTTTGCTTGCATGGTGCAGTTATTAAGTGAAGAAAAGGGCAAGAAAATATTGTTGGATTATTTGCCGCAGCTTGAAAAGGAATATAACTTTTGGATGAAAGGTATTGATCAGCTCAATGCTGATAATCCGGCAGTAAATCGCGTTGCATCTTTGCCGGATGAAAGTATTCTTAATCATTATTGGGATGAACATGATACGCCCAGGCCGGAAGCGTATCAAAAAGAAATAAAACTTTCGCAGCCCGTAACGGATAAAAAAATATTATACAGGCATCTGCGTGCTGCATGTGAATCAGGTTGGGATTTTTCTTCAAGATGGTTCAAAGAAGAAAATGAGTTTACAAGTATTCATGCCGGTGATATTATTCCGGTTGATCTCAATTGCCTTTTATTAAATCTTGAGCAAACGATTGCTCAAGCATACGAGTTTTCCGGTGATAAAAAATCAGTCGAAAAATTTATAAACCTGGCGGTTAAAAGAAAAGATGCAATCAATAAATATTGCTGGAACGAAGAGAAAGGATTTTATTTAGATTATGATTATAAAGCTTCTTCACAAACAAGATCTTTCACTCTTGCCGCAACATTTTCATTATATTTTAAAATCGCTTCACAACAACAAGCAGATGCCGTTGCAATAATAATAGAAAAAGAATTTCTGAAATCCGGGGGATTAATTACAACTACCGAAACTACCGACCAGCAATGGGATGCTCCAAACGGCTGGGCTCCATTACAATGGATAGCAATTATGGGATTAAGAAATTATAATTATGATGAGCTTGCAAAAGAAATTGCCCGGCGCTGGATGAGCATCAGCGAAAAAGTATACCACAATACCGGTAAAATGATGGAAAAATATAATGTTGTTTCAACCGATCTTACAGCAGGCGGCGGCGAGTACGAATCCCAGGATGGGTTTGGCTGGACGAATGGAGTTTATCTTGCTTTGAAACAACTTGTGGACCGTTTGGAACTTTTCAGAAGTTAAGCCATCATAAAAAAAGCGAATAAATTCTTAGCACTTGTTACTTTACATTTTTATTTAACCATTCAGAAATTATGTCCAGAACTTTTGGAGAAAATGTTTCTTCAAGCTCTCCATACTCACTAATCGTACAAGTTTTGCAATATTGAAAAAGGTGATTAAGCCCCGGAATTTCTTTTACATCGTAAGAAGGTGATTGACTTGCCTTCAAAGCATTTCTAATCCCTTCAAGATTTGATTTTGAAGACACCTGCAGATCTTTATCTCCATTTAATGCCAACACCTTACAATGCAGTTTTTTAAGATAATCTGCAGGATCAAATTGTAAAAAATATTTTAACCACTCATAACTGAATGATGCTCCTAATCCATTTAAGAATTGTTGTTGTGTACTGTCATTTGTGATACCGGTAGTGATTGTTACAATATTTTTTGATGTTATTTTAATCCAGTCATTTAGCGCAAGAGTCATTTGTTCTTTCGCTGCTGTCATATTTTTTGTTTCAATAACCGCAGACATCAGCTTACCGAATAAGTCACCATAGCTTTCTGCGGCTTCTTTACTGATGCCTGAAGATTTTAGCACTGCAATATTTTGCTCCTGCATTAACTTTAAAATTTTTTCACCTGGAGCTGCGAGCAGAACAATAAAATTTATATCATTTCTTTGCGACGCCACCAATGGTGCAATCATGCCACCTTCGCTGTGCCCGAGCATACCTATCCGTTTTATTTCAATCTCCTTTCGGCTCTTTAAATAATTTAGGCTGTTCTGCACATCTGCGGCAAAATCAGCAGAAGTTGATGTTGAAAATTGTCCTGTTGATTTACCAACGCCACGGTCATCAACTCTTAAAACTGCAAACCCATCTTTAGTGAGATGATCTGCAATAACAGCGAAAGGCTTATGTCCAAAAATTTCTTCATCACGATTCTGCGGCCCTGAACCGGTTATTAAAAGCAAAGCGGGAAAAGGTCCCTTCCCCGGGGGAATACTGATAGTTGCACCATAATGAAGAGATTTATCTGCGTTGTCGTATTCGACCTCCTCAATTCGATAAGAGTAAGGTGGGTGAGGTGTTTGAGGCCGGTGTAACTCAGAAGGCTTTAATACTTTTAACAGGATAAGGTCAAAAGTTTTGCCTTGCGTCAGTTTACCAGAGATGATTGAATCATTTGAAAATATTCCGGCAAACGTAACATTGAGACTTGGAATGCTGAAATTGATACTATCACCTTTAAGGCTGATATCGGTACAAGGGATCGGCTGATTACCCTGGTCAGGGCTGTAAGAAGTTCCTTTGATGATACCGGCGCTGTCATTAAAAATAAAAACCAAACGTAGGGCAACACCAACGTTTAATTTGCCTTCCCATGTGCCGGATAACTTAGGATGGTTTTGTGCTAATATCATTCCGACAAAAAATAAACATAAAAAAGTGAAAACAACCTTCATGATATTTTAGTTTTTGAATTAATTAATTTTTTCTTCTTTGAAAAGCTGGTAAGAATATATGATTGGGATTATTATCATAATTCCTATAAGGACTAAAAAAATAGTTAATGAATAAGCAGAAGGGATTATTACGGCAACCAGTACCGATGTCATCCCGCCCCAAAACCATAATTTGCCGGCGAGCTGATGTGTTTTTTTCCAATTGTAATCGCTGCTTAAAGTCCATGGCAGCCGGATGCCGGCGAAATAATTCGGTTTTAAGTTATTCATGTAATTTCCGATAAATGCAAATAATAAACCTAATAAAATCAATAGCAGTTTTGGTGATAATTTAATTTTGTTATTAATTGATAAAAGTATCATGAAATTTAATATTGTTATAAATACTACAACCGCTATGGCGAACCTTCTAAATGAGAGAGAAGATTCCCGATTTTTTCTTTTGGGATCAAATCTGTGAAGGTTGAGCAGTAAAAAATAAACAATAATAGAAACCAGGGATAAAGAGCCATTGGCAAACCAAAGCACATTCTTATGATCCATTTTATCAGGCTTAAAATGTATATCATAATGAACCGGAACTATTTCAGGTACCTGATGCCAAATGATTCCTAAAAAAGCGATGGGGGAAACAGCTAGTATAATTATAAGCAGGTTTAATAAAGGCAATCTGAGTTTCATATAACTTGTTTTAATAATTATTTCTTTTTTGTTTTAAATTGTAACAGCCATTTTAAAATATCATCTACTACGGTAGTATTGATAGAGTAATAGATAAATTGCCCTTCTTTCACAGCTTCTACAAGACCCGCCTGTTTTAAAAGGTCAAGATGATGAGAGATGCTGGGTTTGGAAATATTAAACTCGTCGGCAATATCACCTGCTGCCATATCTTTTTTTTGAAGTAGCTCGAGAATTTTTCTTCTTGTAGGGTCATTCAAAGCTTTAAAAAGATTATTCATTTAATTAGATAGTTGTATATTTAGACAAATATCTAAATACTTTTGTAATCCTGCAAGTTTTTTGAGATTTTTTTCTTTAATGTTTTTAATACTGTAAAATGAAAATCATTTTATTAAATCGTAGTGTTTATAAAAACAGTAAATTTTAAAACTCAGAAGATTAAAATTATTTTTAACTGAAATAAATATTGAAATTTTGTTGAAGGATCATCTAAAAGCGGTACGAAGAAAATATTAAATGAAGGCCAGTCTCTAACATGGTTGACTTTAATTAAAAAAATCCCGGGTATAAGTGTACCCCGGGATTTTTCAAATCAATCGAAATTGTTCTTATTTTTTTTCTGCTTCGTCTTCTGCGGAAGTTACCTCTTCTTCTTTTTCATCATTAGCTGCAGAAGCTACAATTTCGTCCGTAGCTTTTTCAGCATCTCTTACTTTTTTATCCTGATCTTTTTCACTTGCAGTTTTTTCGCTTGTTTTGGAAGCAATATTTACTTCATCAATTTCTTTGTCTTCCTTAGCTTCTTTCTTTTCGTCTGCAGCCTTCTTATTTTCTGTTTCTTCAGGGGAGTCCTTCGCATCAGTTTTTTCCGTGGAAACTTTATTACTTACTTCTGTGTCTCCCTCATTATTATCCATTTTCTTTTTTAAATCAGCCAATACTCCCAGGTCTCCCAGGGTTGTCTTTTCAACTTTGCTCTGGATATTTTTCACAGCTTTTTTAGTGGTTTCAGCATCAGACCTTTTTTCTTTCATCTGTGCATTTTTTTCATCTGCTTTTGCCTGTTCCCAAATGCGGCTATGACTTAATATGATTTTTTTATCATTACGATCAAATTCGATAACCATGAATGGAGCGATCTGGTCAATGCCTATGGTTTTATCGTCTTCCATTCGTAGGTGGCGTGCCGGTGCGAAACCTTCAAGACCATAAGGCAGTTGAACAATTGCTCCTTTATCATCCTTTCTGGTAACTGTTCCCTCGTGAATGCTTCCAACAGGGAAAGTTTCTTCAAGTGAGTTCCACGGATCTTCTTCAATTTGCTTATGCCCAAGTTGCAGTTTGCGATTCTCTTTGTCAATGCTCATAATGATTACATCTATCTCGTTTCCCACTTTAGTGTATTCATTAGGGTTATTAAACCTTTTAAGCCAGCTTAAATCACTTATATGTATCATTCCGCCTATTCCGGGGGAAAGTTCTACAAAAACGCCATAAGGCGTAATATTTTTTACAAGCCCTTTATGCTTGCTTCCTTCAGGATATTGCTGCTCTATCGTATTCCATGGATCTTCAGTCATCTGCTTTATTGAAAGGCTCATCTTGCGATCATCTTTGCTAAGCGTAACAACTTTAGATTCGTATTCATCACCCAGTTTAAAGAATTCTTTAGCATTGATCGGGGTATTAGCCCATGTGATCTCACTTACGTGAACAAGGCCTTCAACGCCAGGGAATATTTCAAGGAAGGCACCATAATCTTCAATGTTAACTACTTTGCCTTTTACGATTTCACCTTCTTTGATGGTATTTGGTAATGTATCCCAAGGATGAGGTGTTAGTTGTTTCAAGCCAAGGCTTATTCTTTTTTTATCATCATCAAAATCAAGAACAACAACATTAAGCTTTTGATCCAGTTTCAATATTTCACCTGGATGATTTATGCGGCCCCAGCTGATATCAGTTATATAAAGCAGTCCGTCTAGTCCACCAAGATCAAGGAAAGCACCAAAGTCAGTAATGTTTTTAATAGTTCCTTCCAATACCTGGCCTTTTTCAAGCTTGCCAATAATTTCAGCACGCTGTTGTTCGATATCACTTTCAATAAGTGCCTTATGTGAAACAACTGCGTTCTTTATTGCTTCGTTTATTTTTACAACTTTAAATTCCATTGTCTTACCTACAAACTGGTCGTAATCAGTAACAGGCTTCACGTCAATTTGCGAGCCAGGCAAAAACGTTTCCATACCAAATACATCTACAATAAGGCCGCCTTTTGTTTTACTTGTAACCAGGCCTTTTACAATTTCTCCTGTCTTATGCATATCAACTATGCGCTCCCATGCTCTTGTTGTTCTGGCTTGCTTGCGGCTTAAATGAAGGTTACCATCTTTATCTTCTTTTTCAGCAACCATTACTTCTACTTCATCACCTACTTTAAGAGTAGGCGTGTCACGAAATTCATTCAATCCTACAAGCCCGTCACTTTTAAAGCCAATATTAATTACCACATCTGTTTTGGTCATGCCCACCACTGTACCGGTGACCATTTCATTATCATTGATTTGTTTAAAAGTTCTATCGTAAACTTCATCATATTTTTTTCTTTCTTCTTTGTCATAAGAAGTTACATTTCTTTTATCTACACTCCAGTCAAAATCATCATGTGCAGTTGCAGGCACTTCTTTCTGAGTGTTAATTTCAGGTTGTTGTGGCTCAATCGCAGCTGCGGTGGAATTAACAGCAGGAAATTTCCCTTCAATAATATTCTGCGGCATTTCTTCAGTCGGGGAAGTATCTTCACCTACATTAACTAAGTTTTCTTTTTGATTATCCATATTATTTTCAACAGGTGATTTTTTTATTGCTGTATCCCGATGGGTTTCCGGATCCTGTACATCAGCATTTTGGTTAATAATATTGTTGCTCATTTTATAATCCCAAATGTTTTTTTATTTTGGGACTGCAAAGGTAAGAAAATACAGCAATTTAAGGGCTTTGTTGTTCGATTTTCTTAATTTTATTTTTTCATAAATACTGTTCATTTATAATGCTTGTATTGGCTAAATTGCACACCACTCTTTTTTTTGTTTAAAAAAATTATTAATGAAGCGTTGGATTGAAAGTCTTCAACATACTAGTGTAGTAAAAGCGGTCATTTATTTCCTCGTCGGAATTTTTACTTATCCGGGCCTTGCTCTCATTAACAGTATAAGCATAAGTGGAACTGAGCATATTAAAAACCTCCCCAAAAGAAATGTATTATTTGTAAGCAATCACCAGACTTATTTTGCTGATGTTATTACATTTCTGCATATTTTTTGTGCTGTAAAATGGCGCAAAGAAAACAAACTGGGAATTCCATTTTATTTATTAAATCCTTTTACACGTGTCTATTACGTAGCGGCAGCTGAAACTATGAAAAGCAACTGGCTCACAAAAATATTTAAGTGGGCGGGCGCCATAACTGTAAAGCGCACATGGAGGGCCGAAGGAAAAGAAGTAAGGCGCGGTCTTGATGCCGGCGATACACGAAAAATAGCAAGAGCTCTTGAAAATAATTGGGTTATTACATTTCCGCAGGGCACTACAAAGCCATTCGCCCCGGGCCGGAAAGGCACCGCCTTTATTATTAAGCATCATAAGCCTATAGTAATTCCAGTAGTAATAAGTGGCTTTTGGCGGGCATTCAATAAAAAAGGTTTAAAGTTTAAAAAGAAAGGATCATTATTAAGTGTTCGTTTCAAAGAGCCTTTAAATTTAACCTATGAAGAAAGTGTTGAAACGATTCTTGAAAAAGTGATGGATGCCATTGAACAAAGCAAAAAATTTATGATGAAAAGCAAGCATCACCTGATAAGTGCACTGGATAAATAATTGGCTAATTAGCTGATTATGGTTACATAAAAAGAGCTTTCAATTCAACTGCATCACCAGGTTTCATTTTTCCGCCTAGTATTAGCCTTAACTGCCTTCTTCGCAATGCGCCATCAAAGAGCGTAATTTCTTCTTCTGATTGAGGATTCAAAATAGGAACCTGCCTTGGCTTACTATTTGGGTCAAGTGCCACAAAAGTATAATACGCTTCGTTACTTTTATAGCGATATTGTTGAAGAATATCTTCTCCCCACACATTTAAATGAACTTCCATGCTTGTATTAAACGCCCTTGTTACTTTAGCTTCAATATGAACTACGTTGCCGAGCTTAATAGGATTTGTAAAAGAAATGTTATCGACCGAAGCGGTAACTACAGGTGCATTACTATGCTTTGTTGCTGCAAGTGCTGCGCCAATATCCATCCAATACATTAGCCTCCCGCCCATTAAATTTCCAAAAGTATTTGTATCATTTGGCAATACGAGCTCAGTCATTACTACTAAACTTTCTGAAGGTTTTTTTTCAATCATTCAATAGGTTTTTACAAATATAAGCGTCCATAATTTGAAGAGAAGAATTGAATCAGGCACCACAAATTTTAATTTTATTCTTATTTATTTGTAAAATTTATTAGAGATATGACAGGACGGTTTTTAATATATTAATTTTGCACGCTTATAAATTATCATGTTATTAGGATTACAAAATGTTACGTTCGAGTTTGGCGCCAGGGTTATCGTTGAAAATGCAACATGGCATATTCAACCCAACGAGAGGATCGGCCTTATTGGATACAACGGCACCGGAAAATCAACCCTGCTGAAAGTATTTACGGGGCAATATCTTCCATCAAAAGGCACTGTTGAAAAAGGAAAAGAAACTACAATAGGTTTCCTTCACCAGGATCTTTTAAGTTTTGATACAGAAGATTCAATATTACAGGTGGCCCTTGGGGCGTTTGAAGAGGTACGTTTGCTGGAAAAGGAAATTGAAAAAATTGGCTTTGAGCTGGAAAAAAATTCTGATGAAGACTTAGCTCATTTATATGCAGATAAATTACACGAGCTTGAGATTTTAGGTGGTTATAATATTCATCATAAGACTGAAGAGATATTGCAGGGCCTTGGATTTCCCAATGCTGATCTTAACAGGCCTTACAAAGAATTTAGTGGTGGCTGGAGAATGAGAGTGCTTCTTGCCAAAATGATATTAATGCAGCCAGATGTTTTATTGCTTGATGAGCCTACAAACCATCTTGATCTTCCTTCTATTGAATGGCTTGAGAAATATCTTCAACATTATCGCGGGTCAGTTGTAATTGTTTCTCACGATCGTTATTTCCTGGACAGAATGGTAACTAAAATTGTGGAATTGTATCAACAGGAGCTACATTTTTACATAGGCAATTATTCCTATTACCTTCAGGAAAAAATGCAGCGCATCGAGTTGCAAAAGCGTGCATATGAGAACCAGCAGGACTACATTCGCCAGCAGGAAAAATTTGTTGAGCGCTTCAAAGCGAAGGCTTCAAAAGCTGCACAGGCGCAAAGTATAATGAAGCGGCTAGATAAGATTGAGCGTATTGAAAACACCGATCTTGAAAGGCCGGACATGAGAATAAATTTTACTGTAGGAATAACTCCGGGCAGGGTGCTGTGCACCTTGAATAATGTATCTAAAAATTTCGGTCCAGTAAAAATAGTAGATCATGCAAAAGCTGAAATTAGCCGCGGAGATAAAATCGGGTTAATAGGTGCCAATGGAAAAGGAAAATCCACATTGCTTCGAATGGTTGCAGGCACTGAAAATTTTGATGGTGAGAGAATTGAGGGGCATAATGTAAAAGATGCATTCTATGCCCAGCACCAGCTTGAAGCATTGGATATAAATAATACTGTGCTTGAAGAAATGAGCAATTGTGGCAGCGGTAAAACAGAGTTGGAATTGAGAAGTTTACTGGGATGTTTTTTATTTAGCGGTGATGAAGTTGAGAAAAAAATAAAAGTATTAAGTGGTGGTGAGAAAGCCAGGGTTGCTCTTGCAAAAACTATTGTAAGTAAGGCTAATTTTCTGTTGCTTGATGAGCCAACCAATCATCTGGATATGCATTCAGTTGACTTGTTGATCGAAGCATTAAACAAATACGAGGGTAGCTATATTCTCGTAAGCCACGACCGGTATTTTGTAAATCAAACATCTAATAAAATTTGGGAAATAGAAGATTATAAAATAAAAGAATTTGTAGGAACTTATGATGAATTGGAAATATGGAAACAGGAAAGAAAGGCGGCTGAAAGCGATAACCTGAAAAAAAAGGAAGTAAACATTGAGAAGAAAATTACAATGCCTGCAAAAAAATCAAACAACAATTCTTCTCAAAATAAAGAAGCTCAAAAGGAATTACAAAAAATACAAAAGCGTTTTCAGCAACTTGAAGAAAAAATTGAAGACATCAACAAAGAAAAAAATGTACTGGAATCGGATCTCGCTTTACCTGAGATTTACCTTGACTCACAAAAATTCACAAGAGCAGAAACTCTATACAATCAAAAAAGTGGAGAATTAAAAAAAGCTAATGCGGAATATGAAACTTTATTTGAAAAAATTATGGAGATGGAAAATGGTGCAGGTTTATAAAGAGATTTAAATTTTTTTAAGCAGTTAGGGCATATCAAATATTATGCATTTTTAGAAATTGGAAAAGGAATATTTATAAGAGTTTACCACTATGAGTTTTGAATTAAACTAATTTATATTTGCGAATTAATAAATGTAATACAGCATTGCATCAGTAGTTTTATAAATAGATTTGGCCCCGTAGCTCAGTGGATAGAGCAACAGCCTTCTAAGCTGTGGGTCACACGTTCGAATCGTGTCGGGGTCACAAAAAAAATCAGTGACAGTAAGGGTTTAGCGATTTTTTTAAAAAAATAAAAATTGAGAGTTAACACTTTTACTATTATCGATTTTTATGATAAATCTTCCTAATTCGATCCGCCATAATTTTTTAGAGAGTACTGGCACTCAATATATCTTTCAACCGGCAAGGTTCATATGAAATACAATTATTGCTTCACACCTATTATCTTTTAAGTATCAACATAATTATCAATGTTTCATGGTATAAGATGTTATTCCAAAAACCTGCGCTTCAACCCTTCGCTATTTTTTTTATGTTTTCCTTCACTAAATTAACCACCAGCTTTGGCAATGCTTTAAGAAATCTTCTGTTAATTTCATCGCATCAATAATAGAAATGGTTTTTCAATACCATTTCAAGTCGTGTTAATACATCAGAAAAGCTTTCCACTTATAAGAGACAATTTTTACTTTAAAAATTAGTACCCAGGGCACGATAATTTACTCCAGAAAAATTTAATGAAATATTGTGTATGATGTAAGTAGAGGTATGGAATTTTTTGTATCAAATAAGCAATTCACCAGGATCCAAAATAAAATATTAACCCATGCATATGACTACAAAACCAACATTCTGGCGACGTACCGGTGTACAAAGTTGGTTCCTTAAAAAAGAAACCGGTTTCACCGAAACGGCTTCTATGACCCCGGACCTTGTATATAAATATATCATAGAAAAATTCCGGGAATCCGTTTCTGAGCTTTCATTCGCAGACAGGGTAATATTTTATCATGAATATATTATTTGTTTCAGCCCGCCCGATTACAATAAATTCATGGATAATAACAGGGGCATATTTTCTCTGATTATAAAAGAATCTGTAAAAGCATTCTATAATATTTTACAGGAGTACAGGCAAAAAGGAAAAAAGGTAACCGCTTCCGCTAATAAATGGGTGTTCCGTTTTGTCTCCCATCCTGATTATGAAAAAGGGGACAAGAGTTTTATTGGAAAACTTTTACCGGGCAATGTGCAACAAAAAGAAGAAAATCTACGGGTTACTTTTATTCCCCGCCAAACCGGGATTGCTCAAACATTTGACATTGCCGAAGAAATTTTAAAGGACTTTACTTTTTACAGTGATGGTTATTATGAGATCCCCTGGCAGGATAGCCTGGTATTAGGTGAATCAAATGATCCAAAAGTTCCGCGATATTTTGCCCGGTTAGAAGCCACGCTTCCGGATAAAGAGTATGCCGGCAAAAAATTGGAATACCTCGTCAAAGACGAGGCCATCATTGTTTCCGGAATTGATGAAAAGTTAGGCCAGCCAGGTGTTTTCCGAATTCCCTCCGAATGGGTATCCACACCACATCTTTCGATTCGCTATGATAAGGCAACAGAAAAATTCTTCCTTGCCTCTTTCGGTGAGAAGACCCTTGTTAATGAAAACGAAGTGAAGAACAGTGATAAAGATGCGATGCTGTGGACGGATCTTGCCATAAACTCAAGGATCGTATTGAATGGAATTGTTTCTATCAACATCTTCAAAGTATAACATGGACAAACTATTAGCGATAGGGTTACTCGTAATCAGTATTGTATTGCTGATAGCACATTTTTCTGAAATTAAGCAAACGCACAAAAATGGCTGAATATTTTTATGGGATAACGGATAAGGGTAAACGCCGGGAAAAGAACGAGGATACTTTTTTTGCCCGGGAGATTATCAATAAAAGATTTCTTGTAGCCTGTGTGATAGATGGGGTAGGTGGCTATAAGGGAGGTGATATTGCTGCAGCAATTGCCCGTTCCGTTATCATGAAAAATCTGGAAAGGCTTTCTGAAAATGTCATTGAAACCCTTCGGCAAGCCATCGTTGCCGCCAATTCAAAAATAAACCACGAAAGAAACACAGCAAGTAAAAATGAACAAATGGCCTGTGTGCTCACCTGTGCAGTGGTCGATATAAAAAATAACAAATGCTGGTATGCACATGTGGGAGATACCAGGATCTACCTGTTGAGGGATTATTCGCTTGTAAAAATATCCAAAGATCATTCTGCCGTGGGCTTTTTGGAGGAATCCGGCCGGTTATCGGAAGAAGAAGCCATGCGTCATCCAAGGCGTAACGAGATCAATAAAGCGCTGGGATTTGAAGAAGATATCAGTACACCGGAAGATTTTATTGAGACCGGTGAATCGCCTTTCCTCTCCGGAGATCTTCTTCTTTTGTGTAGTGATGGCCTTACAGATATGATTAGTTCGGGCACGATCATGTCGGTGTTAACTACTAAAAAAAGCCTTGCTGCAAAAGCCAGAGCACTGGTTGATGCTGCAAATGACGCGGGAGGAAACGACAATATAACCGCAGTACTGGTTGAAAATAATAACTGGCCAAAACAAAAGCTGGAGCCGGTGCCTGTTGAAAGAAAAAAAGATACAGTCACACCGCCGGTGGCTGCAAACGAAGTGGCCCAGGTACATGATGTTTTGCCTTCAAAAAAAAACGGACGCAGCCGCATTGCATTTTTAATCTTCCTGTTCATTGGGCTATTGGCGGTTTTTCTCATTGTAGCTTTTCGGAAAAATTATGAGCCGACAGTAACCAATGCTATCTCGCTCAAAATTGCTAAGAAAAAAAATGAACAACTCATTCAACTGATCTCACATGTAAATGATTCATCTAAAACATATGTAGTGCCGCCATAAGCGAAACTGCTGGAAATAGCCGAAGCAATGGTAATCGGTAAAGACAGTTTCCATCTTATGGGTAATGGCGCTATTCTTACGGCTGACAGTGTGTACCGCGGCCCTGCCCTTGTTATCAATTCGACAGCCGGGCATATTGTACTAGACAGCCTGGTATTCGAAAATTTTGATGTAGGCATTGTTGTACAAAAGAACAATATCACATTCAGGAACGTACGCTTTATTAACTGCCGTATACCTGTACAGTATTTGTTATCGTTCCCCGAGTCGGTTTTATCCGGGAGATTTAAAGATTCAATATTTATCACCCAGTAAAACTCAAATAAACGCATGCCTCATCTCAGCCCATGGTTTAGCAACAGAAAGCTCGAACGCCTTTGCCTGCTGCTCATTGGTATAATCATGGGCTTCCTTTTCTGGAAATTGTTTTCTGTGTTACAACGTGATTTTGCTGAAGTGAATACCCGCATTGAAAATGGTACTATGATAAATCTGAATGCCGGCAAAGCTGCTGAAAGCATGAAGGACTTGTTGAAAAAGGGGCTGTATTTCGAAGATCCAAAAGATATTGCATTCATTGCTGCTACCATATCAGCGATAAAAGACACTGGTTCAGTTATAGGTAATATCGGAACATTAAATAAGAAAAGATATTTTGTTAATGCCGATGAAGCTTTTTCTAAAGGGGGCAAATCATTCAAAAGGCGGGTGCTGCTATCAAGAAATTTATTGGGCTTTTCTGAAGGGGATTCTGTAACGTTCGAGAGGGAAAAAAAGCATCCTTTAGCAGTTACTTACCAAACCAATGTTGACTTAGGAAAATATAATATTGCAGGTACTATCAAAAACCAGGACGGCCAGCCTGCTTCCGGTGTTTTAGTAAGATTGAAACTTTTGGTGTCACAAGACAGTAGCGCTGCTTCTGACCAGGATGAAGATGAAAAAAATATTATACAATTTAAAAATGGAATTAGAAAAATATTTATTCCCGGCCCGGCTAAAAGCCCGGAGTTACTTTCTTTTAATGCCTATGCACGAACAGATGCTTCCGGTAAATTTATTTTTTCCGGGCTGCCCGAAAACAAGTCGTATGAAATACTTCCGCTGCAACCAGGTTATGAATTTGGGCGGTCGCAGGGTATCGAAAAACTACAACGTGAAGCAACTTTTAGCTTTGTCCAGTCGCCACACATGCTAAAGCTTTTTTCTGCCAGGGACTTTAATACGTTTAAAAAGGAAAAAGCATTTATAGTAAGAACACCGGAAGAAGGAACTAACTGGTTCCTGATAATTGTGATAACATTTTTTTCGGCGTTTCTTTTCCTGCACCTGGTCTTTTCGATTCATTCTCCGGCTACCGACCAGTTGCTGCTGCCCGTTATTATGATATTAACAGGACTGTCTTTTATAACGTTGTTCAGTTTGCAGGATCCGTTGCGCGACCGCTTCCTTGTAAAAAGTACTTTTATTTATTTCTGCATCGGGATGGCGGCTATGTTGGTACTCCAGTTTATCAACCTGAAAAAGTTTACACCCGACTCCCGCTTCTTCCGCTTGTTTATTTTTAAACAAAACAGGAAAGCGGCGAACGGCTGGCCGTGGGCGCTGGCAGCAATGGGCTTATTGTGCCTTACCATCTTATTGGGTACCGGTCCCGAAGGAAGTGGTGTTAAAGTAAATCTTTTTGGTTTTCAGCCAAGTGAGATCGTAAAATACCTGGTCATTTTTTTCCTGGCCGGTTTCTTTGCAACCAATGAAAAGTTTATTTCTGAATACCCTTCATTTAATAAAAGGTTGTCATTTTTTATATTTGCGGTGATCGCTATTATCATTACTATTTTGTTGTTCTTAGTATTGGGTGATCTCGGCCCTGCCATTGTATGCTGCTTTACATTCATTATACTTTTTTCTTTTTCAAGAGGAGATTTTATGCAGATCGTTGCTGCAATGGTTTTGTATGCTATTGCTATCTGGACATTTAAAAATGTTTGGCTTGCAACCGGTATTGCTGTAGCAGCCCTTGCCTTGTACATGCTTTTTTCGAAAAAGAAACTGAGCGAGTCGGCGGTAATGGCACTCGTGGTTGTAAGTGGATTTCTATTACTGGATAAAATACCGGCGCTTGCTAAAATAATACCGGGCCCTATACAAAGACTGGTAGACAGGAAAGCTATTTGGGAGAATGCATGGAATAACCAGGTATATGGCGGGGACCAGGTAGCCAATGGCATTTGGGCTATCTCAACAGGTGGCTTTACAGGGCAAGGTGCAGGTGAAGGTTTTGCCAAGACCATTCCCGAAGCACATACAGATATGATACTTCCTGCCATCGGTGAAGAATTTGGATGGGCAGGTATCACCTGCATTTTTATTTTATTTCTGATATACCTGCACCGTTCAATTATTATTGGCAGGCAGGCAGGGGCACCCTTTTTATTTTATCTATGTGCGGGTATAGGCATCGGTACATTTGTGCAATTTTTATTGATCGCAGGAGGTTCCACCGGGGCGCTTCCTTTGTCGGGAGTGGCCTTGCCATTTACCAGCTATGGCGGCACATCATTGCTGTGCAGTATGATTGCAGCAGGTTTTTTGTTGGGAGTATCACGATTGAGCGGATCGCAGGCCCAGATGAAATATATTGCCCAACGCCAGGATAAAAATCTGATGCCTGCTTTGATGGCAGCTTGTATTGCAATCCTCCTGTTAATAATAAATGTATCCGGTTATACATTCAATGAAAAAAAATGGATAGTAGAACCTGCGCTGGTAGCTGACCGCAGTGGTGCCCGGATGTATAGTTACAATCCAAGGATAAACATTTTAATGAGCAGGTTACAGGCAGGCAATGTGTTTGACAGGAATGGGCAACTATTGGCGTCAAGTGATCCCAAACTGGTGCAGGATCAAAAAGATTCTTTAGTTGCATTCGGAATACCGGCTGAGAATATACAATCATTGTCTTATAAAAGGCTGGAACGTTACTATCCTTTTGGTGAATACATGTTTTTCTGGACAGGGGATGCAAATACCGGAATTTTTTCAGGAGGTACAAATGGATATTTTGCTGAGTATGCCCATGCTGCTGAGCTCAGGGGATTTCCTGCACCCATTGTTAAATACCAGGTTAGTACAAACCACTTTCGGTCCGAAAGATTTTTGCCCGTAACAGAAACGCAGATGACCATAACAAAAAGAGATTATAGCGCCCTTTCAGATCTATTGACCGCGGGTATCAACAGCAATGAAGTTGCTGAATTTAAAAAACGTAACCGGGATATTACGCTTGCAATGGATGCTGCATTGCAAACGAAGATCGAACAGGCGATACGGGATGACGATAGTGTAAACAGGAAGAGGATTTCCGTTGTAGTGATGGAAGATAATACCGGGGATGTAATTGCCTCTGCCTGCTGGCCATTGCCTCCGGTAAATGATTGGGAACGGTTAAGCTTATCTGAAAATGAAATCCTTAACTTAATGACATTGGGCGGCGCCCCACAATTAGTATGTTCAAATAAGGCTCACAGTATTCCCAGATTTTGCAACAGCAAAATAATTAAGTTCAATAGGAAGAGCAGAGCACAGTCAAAGAGACTGGGTTTTTAATTTCTAAAGACGATTTTTCTAACGGGCTTTTACAACCTTTATAGTTTTTCGAACTATTCCATCGGATATCACTTTTAAAAAGTAATTGCCCGCCGATAAAGCGCTGGTAATTGGAAGATCGAAGGTTTGATGCTGGCTTGTAAGCACATTTGAACCCAGAATTTTCTGATATACCATGCGTCCATAAACATCATAAAGCCCGACTGCAACTTGTTTCGCTTTCGATGTAAGTACCAAATCTATTTTAAGATCTTTAATAAATGGATTAGGATACGCCTTCACAGATGTTATTAAAACAGAATCTTCATGGACTGCGGTGTTTGATTCTCTTACATTCGAACCTGGAGCGGCAGTGCTACCATTGGGTGGCGTCTGCGAACTTGAGACATCATAGTTTTCGATTGTGATTGCGGCAGTAAAGCAATAAGGACTTCCGGCTTCAGGAGAGATGTTTATTAAAATTTCGCCGTCACTGTTTGGTGTTACATCTTCAAAATAGATCACTTTAGAATTATTGTTATGGCTGTTCAACTTTAAGGTTGTACCATTTATTGTGTAAGTTCCATTGAAGAATCCATACCAGGTGGCGCTTCCAAAACAACCAATCCTGTATTTTTTTCTTTGATCAAGATTAGAAAGCTTAACCTGGCTGGTTTGCGATGCGTCCGTCCAATAATTACTTTGCATTACATTGTTGGGGAATATGCCGCCTGTATTTACCCCGGCATAAAATTCTCCATTAAAAGGCTGAACGATCACCATTTCATAACCTGTATTATTGAGTGCATTGTCTTGCAAGTTACTGAACGTAGCTCCCGCAATAGGTGGGGCATCAGTGCTATTCCACGGCGATGGAGCATGATAATTAATATCCCAGTTGACTAAAACTATCTGTGCTGGTAAATTAACTCCTGATATGTTGCTGAATGCGCTAAAGATGGCATTCATTTTAGCCCTTACCTTGTAATAGTACTTTGTATTAGGTGTTAATCCGCTATTACTAAACGTTGTCAGGTTTGGAGCTGTGGTTGAAACAAGAGTGTACGGCCCTGCGTATGATGTCGATCTCCATATTTCGAACCCTGTTTCATTGTTGCTGCGGTCACTCCATGTAAGATTAATTTTACCTGGCTGAAGAACAGTCTCCGTAAACAGATCTGCTGGCCTGATTAAAGGAGAACCGCTATACTCCTGAAGTACCACCGCGTTAATATTGAGATTTAATGCTGATGCCGCCTTGGTACATGTAACATCAATTATTCCTGAAGTGTTAGGCACCAAACCATTTAACTGAACAGTTTTTGTAGCATTGTACATCCCATTTAAGGTTATTGATTGTGATCCAGAGCTAAAAGTTGCTGTTGCATCATCTCCTGAATTGACACTGCTAAGTATAACGACATTATATTTTTTACCAGGATTAAGACCGGCAAATTCCATTTGAACCGGCGATGTTGAAGAATAGTAAACAGAAGTGAGCATCACACTATCAGGATAAATTCCCTTATTATCAGCAGTCATTCCAGAATTGAAATTACCGGTAAGCTGTTGTAAGAATTTAACGTTGTATCCAGTGCTTACTCCAGATTCATCAAGCAGGTTTGTTAATGCCAGGTTAGCAAATGGAAAATATAAATAGTTGTTCCATGGAGCCGGTGCACCTATCCCACCCTCTGAACTAAAGTTTACATATATAGAACGAAAGGTGCTGTCTGTCACGTTAACATCAAAACTCCTGGTTACACTTCCTCCGAAATTATCATCAACCTTTACCGTAACATTTTTATAAAGGCCGATATCATTTATACCTGGCGTAAAGTTGATTATCCCCGTACCGTTTCCATTACTTTGATATGTTCCGAACGAAGGAAGATTGGTAACAGTAACAGTCAATATTTCGCCTGCATCATCTGTTGAATTTATATTTACTGCGGCTGTCTTTGAGGTTTTAACAAAAACGCTGTTTAAAGAATTTAATACAGGTGCTTTATTGATTGTAGTTACAGAAACTGCATTCGTTTTACCCGAACCACCATGAATATTTACTGCCTCAATTTGGTAATAGTAAGTGATTCTTCCGGCTGCTGTATTGTCTAAATAAGTTGAATCATTAGCATTAGATGCTCCTGCATTTAATAAAATAAATGGCCCTGCTACACTCGATGAACGATACACCAGGTAAGAGCTTTCGTTGTATGCCACATCTGTCCAACTTAACAGAACAGATCCATTTGATAATACCTGGGCGCTGAGATTAGCAGGCAGAATCGGAACAGTTCCATCATCAGAAGTTGGATTAGCATTACTTACATTAATAGTACAAGTTGCAGACGCCGTTGCGCCTGAAACATCTCTTACGATTATAGTGACCAGGTAGGAGCCTGCATTTGCATAACCGGGTTTAGATGATAAAATACCACTTCCATTAGTACCGGTAAGTGTAATAAACGAAGGAGCTCCGGTCAAAGACCACGCCAGACCTGTAGTTCCGTCCGGGTCGTTTGCGTTTATGCTGGTAGCGTTAGTACTTCCCTCGGCAACCGCAATATTATTTACAGGAACAATTGTTGGCGGATAATTACTATTAACCGTCAATGTAAAAGAAGTATTCGCACTACCACTATGGTTATCTGTAGCAACGACCTGGATAGTATATGTTCCCTGCTGCGTTACCGCTGGATTAAATGTAATAGTCCCCTTTCCATACCCAGCATTGGTAAAAGAACCAAACGGAGGCAAATTATTTATTGCGAAGGTAATAGGGTCACCATCCGGGTCAACAGCAAAGACTGAAATAATATTGGAAGAGCTATGCCTCATCATAACATTTGCTATTGCAGAAACTGATGGAGCATTATTTAAAGTAGTTGCGCTTACCTCATTTGAATAGACAGTATAACCCCCAACACCCCTGGCTCTAACATGATAATAGTATGTGACATTAGGATACAGTCCACTATCTAAATAATTTACCTGGGTACCTGAATTAGCATTTAAAGTTCTGAGTAAAACATAATTAGTATTTGTACCCATTGACCTCGATATTTCAAAAGCCGTTTCATTATTAGAGTTGTCGTTCCAGACTAAATTAATTTTGGTAGAAGACAAGGTAGTGGCGGACAAAGCAGATGGAGAAGCGGGAGCCGCCGGCGCAACCTTTGTTGTAGCAGTTACAATGGCAGTAAATGGCGATTGTCCATAAGTATTGATGGCTAAAATTTTATAGATATATTTTGTTGATGGTAACACCACGGAATCCGTAAATGCTACTGCATTTGCAGCAGTAGTGCTTATTATCACATAAGCAGGATCTGATGGTCCTTTTCTGTAAACTTCGAAACCTGTTTCATTAGCACTATTGTCTGTCCATTTTAATCCGACCTTATTGTAAGCACCTGCACTTGCTGATAAATTCGTTGGAATGGCCGGAGGTGTTCCCTGGCTTGCAACGCTGTCCCCGAAATAAGAATTAGGAATTAAAGTTCTTGAAGGAAATCCCGCCGCTGCGCAAGTCCAGTAAACTTTCATTGCCTGGCTGCCTGTTTTTTGAAAGAAAGTTATTGAAATTGGATAAGTTCCTGCAGAGAGTGTTTTAGTTCCGGATGCATACCGTGCGCCATGTATACTATCGTTAGTTACAAGAGGTGTAGCTGAAGCAGAATAAGTGCTGAGATACAATTTACTTCCATCATCAGAATTTGTTTCAAAGGTGTAAGTACCAGTCACTGGTATCTTTATTAGCCCCTGCCATACAAATCCATAATAAATATCCTGGGTTCTTGGTGAAATATCTACGTTTGGAGTAGGCCCGGTTTTTACAGGCGTAAGACTATTAAAGTCAGGTAAAACATTCCAATTACCCTGGTAATATTTATAGCTTAAGCCTACAATTTTTGTAACTGCCGACACCTGGTTGCTTGGCGTAGAAACGTTGCCAGTCAAATCCCGGCTTGTAATATAGAAAGCATAAGTAGTTGACGAATCAAGATTAAACACCGTAAAGCTAAGCTGGCTTGTCGAATATGACTTTTTACCATTTACA
This sequence comes from Chitinophagaceae bacterium, assembly GCA_036007765.1. Classification (GTDB taxonomy): domain Bacteria; phylum Bacteroidota; class Bacteroidia; order Chitinophagales; family Chitinophagaceae; genus Ginsengibacter. The sequence continues at coordinate 34,914 of DASYOM010000208.1, forward strand.
TAAATATCATACATATTAACGCCAACATCGTCGGTTGAAGCATTCCAAAATAAAGAAACAGAATGCCGCGAGGTTCCTGAAACCGTTAAAGACGTAGGAGCTGTTGGTGGATTTATATCTGCCGTCGTGCTGGCATTTGCTTCAGCACTTACAGGAGCTGCTCCGTTATTATTTATTGCCCTTACAATGTAATAATATTTTGTGTTTGGGGATAAACCCTGATCTAAATGTGATAAAACATCTGCACCTTTTATTGCAACCAGTTTATAATTGCCCCCTGGTGTAATACTTCTGTAAATTTCAAAAGCCGTTTCATTATTAATAGGAGTTGGGTTGTTATTCCAGTTTAACTGAATTGAATTATTGGATATGGTATTGACTGAAAGACTGGTCGCTTTATCAGGTACATTTACTCCGGCTGCTGCAATCACCGAAAACGGTGTTGAGTAGCTACTGCTGCATCCAAATTGTTCAGTAACCTGTACCTTATATTGGCCGATAGGCGCTATATAATTATTTGTACTGCTTACAAGGCTGTTATCACTGATTCGTCGCCAGTCATAGGTTACGTAAATGTTAGGAACCGTTAATGGAACTGTCGTTGAGCCATCCGGTGCAGGAAGTACATTGCTAAATAATCCATTAACCGATATAGGTGGTGTAATTGTAGGCTGTTTTTGAGATACAACTATTGGCGATGGCGACCAGGCAGACCAATTTGATGTGGATTTTCTTTTAAATCTTGCCCGGTAAGTTCCATAAGAAGTTACATTTAGTGTGTTAGTGTTGGCACCTGAAATTGTAACCCCATCTTTATCCCATTCATACACACTAAAACCCGGCTGTACCTGAAGCTTTGCAGAAACAGTTGCCCCGGGACAAAATTGATTATGTTGAAAATAAACAAGTGGGTTTGCTTTATGGGCTGTATTCAAGGCAGGAAAATAACCTGGCTCTGCCCAAAAATTAGTCCATACTGCGTGGCCGCCGGTTGGATAAAATGATTGTGTTATATTTCCGCCAAGGGTTTTATAAGTATTATAGACATCAGTGGCCGTACCTGGCGAAGGGTCATTATCAAGCCCACCATTGGACATCCATAATGGAACTGTTATATAACTTGGGATAAAAGGAATATCATTTTCTCTTGCGGCACTTATAGGCATTACAGAAGCCCACCTGCCAGAATTTGAATTCAAAAAATCCCAGTCTGCCTGGGCTCCTGAAGATAAGCCACTTAAAGTAACCCTGTCTATATCAAGCTTCACATATTTTGCAAGAGAGTCCATTAAATCCAGCATTGACCCAAAGTAAGCCTGTAAATAACCGCTATTACTTTGTGGATACAATAGAAAGCCATCATAAGTGCTATTATCTACGGCTTGTGCATGCAATTCGCCACCATGTAATAGTTGAAGTTCATTATCATAAATAGGGGCGAATTCACCAAGTCCATGTAAAAACATTAGCATGGGATACACTTTTCCGTCAGCTACATTATGTTGATAAGTCTTTGGAAACTTTAACCTGAATGCCATTCCTTTGAAATAGTAGGACTTAAAGCCGTATGAATAGGGATTCCAGCTTAAGCGATTGGTATGTCCCCACTTGCTCATGATGGCATAAGCAGGTGCTGGTGGCTGATTGGCTGACGTAAAGATCCTATCCGCATCATTTGGATCTAGTACGCCTGGTTGTGCGGAAAGTTTTGAAAAAGAAATTAAAAAAAAGGCTAGTAGTCCAACGTAGAATATTCTTTTCATAGTGAGAGAGATTGGGTGTTCTAAGTTTAAAAAAAATATACAACTCAAGAGCCAGAGCTCTTTGTTAAACATATTTAAACAATTAGTTGGAAGACCCCGGGCCGGTTAACGCGGAAATTCAGAAAGGAAATTTTGAAAAATTGATCCCTAGGAAATTTGAATATGGCGTAAAACTACGATTTATATTTTTTTAATTAAGGTCTGTGGAAAAGTCTTTCAATGAATTTAAAACTTAAATCAGGTAACTCAGAGTACTAGGACAACAATGAGTTTTGTAATGACAAGGCGGAACGGCGGCGATTATATTGCTTCTACATATCCCCTTGTTTCATTTCTTCAAAAGCATGATTAGCGGCTCTTGCAGCAAATGCCATATATAATATAGAAGGGCTTTGGTTGCCCGTGCTTGTCATGCAGGCACCATCTGTAACATATACATTATTGCACAAATGCAGTTGGTTCCATTTATTAAGCAATGAAGTTTTGAGATCATGGCCCATGCGGCAGCCGCCCATTTCATGAATATCAAGGCCGGGAGCCTGGTGGGTATCATGCTTTGTAATATTCTTTAGTCCCGCAATACTTAACATCTCAGCAGACTGTTCTAAAAAATCAGCCACCATTTTATCGTCATTATCATCATAACCTACAGAAGTTATAAGTTGTGGTATTCCCCAGGCGTCTTTCTTGTCTTTACTTAGCCTTACATGATTCAATTCTTTTGGAATAGTTTCACCTTGCATATACATGCCTGCCTGCCATGGCCCTGGCTCTGATAATGCATCTTTAAGATCAGCGCCAATACCATCAGCGTAATCTTGCGCAGGCCTGTTAGAATAAACAAAAGTTAAGTCTCTCAATAACATCATTTATGTTTCGCAAACTACAACTTTGTAATTATCTTTTATTGTCAGAAGCAAAATGCAGCGATACCGTTTTGTTTAATGAAAAAACATTTCACAGTTAAGTCTGGTAC